>CAXAVP010000185.1:0-8840 GCA_963972175.1 uncultured Arenibacter sp. | reverse complement strand
TCTCTTTGCCAATATAGTAAGTACGGGAATAGACCTTTCTATTTACCAGGACAAACTGCCAGATGCAATTAAGGAGTTTACATTGTCCGTTACTGAAAGTACCAAGTCTGCACGTGATGCCATGATAAATGCCTTTGGTAAAACGTTCACGGATAAATTGTTTGCAGATATTAAGTCCGGGGCACGCACCCCAAAAGAAGCCTTGGCTTCTATTGCGGAAGAGGCAGACCGCATTGGTTTAAATGCACAGCAGTCACAGCAATTAACTGCAGACCTTTTTAAAGGTGCCGGTGAAGATGCAGGGGGTGCCTTAAAGATTTTTGAAGCGGTTAACATTGCCTTAAATGAGCAGAAAAAACCATTAACAGAACTCCAAGAAATCCAAAAGGAACAGTTAGAGGTCAACAAAGAGTTGTCCGGGGTGTACACCCAGCTTTTTGCTTCTGCAGATGGTGGCTTTGGCCTTATGATAGAAAAAGGCAAACTTTTCGCTACCCAAACCCTGCTGAATATTTTAAAATGGGGGGTAGACGTTTACAACTGGTTTGTAGATCTAAATAATGAGAGTGGTAAATTCTCGGCAATTTTAACATCTCTTGGCAAGTCTGCCACCATGAGTTTTGATATTATTGGCATCCTTATTTCCAATACCTGGGAGAGTTTAAAAGGCTTGTCCAATGTAGTGGCAGGTATCTTTACGTTTGATATAGACAGAATACAGGAGGGCTTTACCAAGGCAGCTATAGGTGTGACCGGTGTAGTGCGAGACTTAAAGGATAAGGTTGTAAATGATGCCAATGAAATCTTTGATGCCTTTAATGGTAAAAATAAACTGAATAAAATTTCTCTAGATGACTTGGTGGCGGACAATGCCCCTACTACCGCCACCGTTAATACACCCACAACCAACACCAATTCTCAACCTGAAGAGGATACCTTGACCAAGGAAGACCAAAGAATAATAAATTCCAAAAAGAAACTGCAGGAGTTTTTGGATCTGTGGGACCTTGAGCAAAAGGAAAAGAAACTACTACAGGACTTGGAAGAAGATGAAGCTGCACAACTGCAGGAAGAATTGGATTTGGAGGCCAAGTATGCCAAATTGGAAGCGGATGCCTATGGTGAAGTGGAGCTGCTTAAGCGCTTGGAGAATGCCAAGCAAACTGAGCTGGATGCCATTGAGAAAAAATGGAACGATAAAGCTACCAGTGATGATAAAAAGAAAAAGGAGGAGGAGTTAAAGCGGGATAAGGAGCACCATGCCGCCCAATTGGCCGCCCGTAAAAAACTGCAACAACAAATTTTGGACGGTGCCATTAACTTGGCTGGGCAAGAAACCAAGCTTGGGCAGGCCTTATTAGCAGCTAAACAACTAATGGCAGCCAAGGAATCATTGATTCAATTAGGGGTCCTTAAAAATAAGGTGACCGCCAACGCAGCCAGCGCAGCTTCGGACATTGCTGCAGGAACAGCCCAAACAGCCAAGATTGGTTTCCCTCAGAACATTCCCATGCTTATAGGTTTTGCAGCTCAGGCGGTTGGTATTATTGCAGCCATTAAATCTGCCACAAATCAGTCCAAAAAAATAAAGACTACAGGCTTCTTTACCGGAGGTCCTACTGGCAATGATCCATTGTACTATGATAAGGACGGGGCCGTTACCGGAGTGGTGCATGACAATGAATGGGTAGGTCCTAAGATGATGACGCAAAACCCCCGCTATGCCAGTACTTTTCAATGGTTGGAAAAAGAACGCTTAAAAATGCTTGGAAAAGGTTATGTGGACGGTGGAAGCACATCCCCAAGCACCTTGCCCAATGTAGATGTAGTAGCGGACCAGGACAATGAACTGTTAAACCAATTATATGGGCAATTATACCTGCTTAACCAAACATTGAGCCAAGGGGTGACCACTGGCCCTGTTATAATTGGGGATGACAAAATAATTCAGCTTCAGGAAAGAATCACAGAAATAGAAAATGCGCGGGAATCCGCAAAAATAAATTAAGATGGCAGTTACACCCAATAATATCAATTTCACCTATAAGAAGGGGACATACAGTTACTCTTCGGAAATTGTAACGTACCAAGAGCCTGTGGGAAGCCCCAATGAGCAATCCCGGCACTTAGATTATGAGAATAAGCCTAGTTGGCTAGAAATTACCCGCCCAAATCCAGGTGAGGCAAAAATACAATTGGCACCCTCCGTAGACAATCTATCCCCAGGGCAACACTCTGCTGTGGTGACCCTTAAAATGATCATGTTTGAGGATCCCGGAGAGGGAATCCCGGAAAGCTACGAGGAGCTTGGGCAGGTCACGGTAAATGTAACGGTAACCAATACGGTAGAGCTCACCCCGTCACCATCTAACATAAATTACAGCTATACATTGGGAGATGCTGCCCCATCCCCTACGGTGGTTTCCATTACCAGTGAAAGTGCGTGGACAGCCACTAAAACAAAAACTTGGGTAACCCTTGCCAATGCCTCTGGTAGTGGCAACGGACAATTTACGGTAAGCGTGGAAGCATCCGGTTTGGCCGTTGGGACCCATACGGATGTGGTCACGGTAACGGATGCTATGTTTACCAAAACCGTGAATATTAGCCTCACTATATCCGAAGCGGACACAGGCACCACATACCTATATGTAAATCCTTCAGAGATAAGCATGGAATACACCTTGGAGGGGTATTTGCCCATTAAGAACATAGAGTACAATGCATCCGGAAACTGGACAGCATCTTCGGATAAAACATGGGTAAGCCTTTCTTTGTCTTCCGGTGCTGCAGGTGTTGGTAATGTAGAGTTGTCTTTGCAAAACACAGAGACTTTAACGGCTGGCACCCATTTGGCCCAGGTAACATTTTCACAGGGCGGTTTGGTGAAGAATGTGTTTGTTACCTTAGAAGTATATGACCTTGTAGAGGATCTATTGGATCCGGCTATATTGTATTTCACCAAGGATGACAACTATATTGCCCTCTCTTCTTTGCGGGAAAACACCTTTTTGTCCCTGTCCATGTCATCCAATTTTAACGGCAATATTTATACTGGTGAATTCGCAGTTCCATTTTATCAGGGGTCTGGCCGTAGAAGGGTTGGCCAATTCCCTGCTAAAATAATTAGTGAACAGCCTTTGCCGTCTTCCTTTAAGGACGTATCCCTGTATATTCCATATCTGCCTGCAGAGATCAATATTACATTCACGGAAGAGGATATTGTTTCGGACCAAGTGTTCCAAGTGGTGAACTCCAACAATATCAAATTTATAAAGGGTTCAAAACCTACTGGCCAATGGTTGTCTGATATGCCCATTAATAGGCATCTGACAAAAAAAGGTTTATTAACATTTGGGTTTTTGTCCAATGGGGCATACCCAACCAAAATAGATGTCACTGGGGACAGAGAATATACCTACACATTGGGTAACCCGGACAATCCATTCTATGCCGTTACCCTGCCCATGGAAAGGATCTATTATTTAAAAGTGGGGCATGTCTTGAAAGTAAAGGTGTTGAACATAGAGGCCAATATTGAAATAGTCCCGGAAGGGGTAGACCATTGTTTGGTATTTTGGGAAAATCAATGGGGTATTTGGGATGTTTTTGAATGCAAGGGGGAAATTATTGTAAATGATGGCTTCAGTACGGAGACCTTTGAGTTTAGGAAAGACCAAAACCGCAAAGATACCAAAGTGCTTACCAATACGGTATCATCAGATTATAGGATAGATACGGGATGGGTGTATTCACCGGAAGAAATATCGGCTATATCCAAAATGTTGGGTGCAACCAATATTTACCTTCAGATTAATGATGAAATGATAAAGGTGGTCCCAACGGTTAGAAAATTACAACGTTCACGGACAAACAGCAATGAGCCTTCCTTTGTTTTAACCTTTGATAAAGCTGAAATATGATAAAGTTCTTTGGTGAAAATTTTGAACTGGACCTTTCCCATTTAAAAATTACCCTAGTGGAAGAAAACAATATATTCCACAAATCCTTTCTGCGCAATTACTCCCTGCCCTTCTCGTTTCGGTTGGATGATGAGACCAGCAAGAAGCTTGGATTTATAGGGGATTACAATTCCAGGAACAGAAAGGTAAAGCATTCTGGCAATTTTCTGTATGGGGATAATTTTGCAGAGGGCAATCTATTGCTCTCCTACGTTTCCAAAGGTGTTGTCCAGGGCACGGTAAATTATGGTAAATCTGCCATAGAATTGCTAGAGGTACCTTTAAGGGAACTGCCTTTCCCGGCTGTAGATGTTCCCAATATTCTAACCCATGCAAAGGATACCATAGATAAAGCATGGCCAGAGGTGGGGTACAATTTTCCTATGATCATTGATGAGTCTATTTCCCTTAAAAACTATTACCAGCATTTTGAGGGCATAATTAATAAAACAGATGGGAGTAGCAATTTTATTACCAACAATTCTGTTGTGGAAGAAGGGAAGAGTGTACCTTACAATAGAAATGTGATTGCCCCATGTGTATATTTAATGGAAATTTTAAAAGTTGGTTTTGATTCTGCCAACATAGTCATGACCGGGAACTTTGTAAATGACAAGGTGAACGAAAAAATACTGATCTATTTGGACAATTATCTGGAGTCTTATTCCAGTGACAAGGTTAATTTGCATCAGACCAGTTTTGAATTAACAGATTTTGTCCCGGAAATGACCTTTGGGGCGTTCCTGAACAAAATAAAGAATTGGCTTAATTTGGATATCCGCTTCCGAAAAAACATAGTCACCATAAATTACCAGGAACAGGGATTTAAGAATATATCCTTCCCAGATATGTCCTATTTGGAGAATGATGGCGTGCGCATAAATATGAACGATAAAAAGATATACACCTTAGTATATGATAAATCTACCAAGATAAGTGTGGACGCCAAGAGCAATTTGGTAGCAGGATCCAATTACACGGTAAATGACGTGGAGACCATAAACATGGATCTATCCGTTTTAAATGAAGATACTTTGGGTGCCATCACCACGGCCACGGTAACGGAAGACCAGGAGCCTTTTAAAATCTTGCTTTACAATGGCCTGCAGTCTGGCTACAATGTATCGCCCCAGACGGTCTTTGGCCGTTCTTTTGATGTGGCTTCCATATTCCACCGTTTTTGGAAGAATTGGATAGCTTTTCGTTTAAACACTTCTTTGTTCACGGATAATTATCAAACAGATCAGGACGATTTAAAAATTGATTCTGGCATGTATAAATATGATAATAAGCATATAATTAAAAAAATCACCAGAAAGTTTTCGGGCAATGAGGAGGGTGATTTGGATATTACCGTAGAGAGCGAGGTTATTTTTTAAGGAAATCAACCCCACTATGCTGCACTTCCGCATTAGCTTTTTTGAAACTTCTGGGCGTGTATTCGTCAGTCTGTTTAATGCTGTGGTGTCTTGCTTGGTCCCTAACTGCAATAAGCGGCACGCCTGCAGTAATAAGATCTGTAATACCACTATCCTTTAAGGAGTACCATTTTATGCGGCTGTCCAATCCCAACTTTCTGCGCATACTGCTCCAGGTGCTGGTGCTTTTATTGGGCAGGAACCTTACTGGCCCAGGGGCGTAGTTCTCATTGCTGAATAGGTAGTCTGTTACCTTTGCTTTCTTAATGTGCTCTGCTAACATTGAACCCAGAATATCCGGCACAGTGACATGAGCGGATTTATTGTTCTTTGCATCTTCTGCAGATATAAATAAGGTGCCGTTTTTAAGGTCCAGATCACCAACTTTCACTTTGGACAATTCTGTTCTACGTACTAGACAATAGTAACAGGTCATGCAAAATACCAGGTAATTGATATTGTTCTGTTTAAAGTAAGCAAAGATCTTTTCCCTGTCCACCGGGGGGATCACAATTCTGTTTTTTTGGTTTTTGTTTAATTTCTTAATTCCCTCGCACGGGTTAGCGGTAAGGTATTTCTTTGTCATCATCCAGAAGCACATGGTTCTAATGCATGTAAAATGATTGTCCCTGGTCCTAGCACTTACTTTTTTTTCATATCGTAGCCAATCAAGGTATTTCAAGATTAATTGTCTGTCCAGCTTATAACAGAACATCTGCCCTAGATCATTATTATCCAGATATTTTAAAAAAATCTTTATTCGGCTGGTATAGGTCCTAAGAGTGTCCAGGCTTAAATTTTTGTCTTTGTACTCCACGCCTATATTTCTAAGGTAAATAGCTGCTGCATCTGCAACCTTGGTGAGCTCCTTGGTTCCGTTTTGTTCCAAAAAGGGGTTCCAGCCTTCCTGCAGGCGTTTGTTTATCTCCATAACCATCCGCCTCGCCAAGTTCCGCCTTTTGGTAATGCTCTTTAGGGGTTTTACCCTATTTCTTTTACGGGCCAATTTCTCCGTGAACGGATTTTTTACATAGTAGACTATTTCCCAAGTCTTATTCTCGTGTAGTTCTGCAGGAATAAAGTCGGTAAATATAAAATGATTGGAGTTTTGAGGATTTTGCATTTTTTTTTTACTGCTGGACAATCAGTAGTAAAAAATGGCTAAAATTCGATGACACGCTTTTGACACGCTTTTTAAGTAAAAAGCCCCTAAACTCAATGTTTATGGGGCTTTCAAGAGTACAGGCGGAGAGACTCGAACTCTCACACCTTGCGGCACTAGATCCTAAGTCTAGCGTGTCTACCAATTCCACCACGCCTGCATTGACTCCGATTATTATCGGGATGCAAATATAAAGTAATTTTTCAATTTTAAAATACTTAACCGATAAAAAGTTTTTTTTGGTAAATTTAACCTTTATATAAACCACTTTATGCAAGAGATTTCAGAATACCTCGACAAGAACAAAGATCGTTTTATCAATGAACTGATCCAACTCCTAAAAATACCCTCAGTCAGTGCCGACCCCGCTTATTCCCAAGATGTTATAAATGCATCCGAAGCTGTAAAGACCGCTCTTTTGGAAGCCGGTTGCGAGACGGCCGAAATTTGCGAGACCGAGGGATACCCCATTGTATTTGCAGAAAAAATAATTGATCCCAACCTGCCCACAGTTTTAGTTTACGGACATTATGACGTACAACCGGCAGATCCGATAGACCTGTGGGACTCCCCTCCTTTTGAACCCCAGATAAAAACTACGGATATCCACCCTGAAGGGGCCATCTTTGCCAGGGGTGCCTGCGATGACAAGGGACAAATGTACATGCACGTAAAGGCAATGGAATTTATGGTAAAAACCAACCAATTGCCCTGCAACGTCAAATTCATGATAGAAGGGGAAGAAGAGGTCGGCAGTGAAAATTTAGGTCAATTTGTCGCCGCCAACAGAGAAAAGCTGGCAAACGACATCATCCTAATTTCAGATACTGGAATGATTGCCAAAAACGTTCCTTCTATCACAACAGGGCTTCGTGGCCTAAGCTATGTGGAAGTAGAGGTTACAGGCCCCAATAGGGACCTACACTCCGGACTTTACGGTGGCGCTGTGGCCAATCCTATTAACGTTCTCACAAAAATGATAGCCGCCCTGCACGATGAAAACAATCATATTACCATCCCAGGTTTCTATGACAAGGTAGAAGAACTCTCCCAAGAAGAGCGTGCCCAAATGGCAAAAGCGCCATTCAATCTGGAAGATTACAAAAAGGCCCTGGATATTAATGCAGTATACGGCGAAAAAGGATATACCACCAACGAACGCAATTCCATAAGGCCCACCTTGGATGTCAACGGAATATGGGGCGGATATACCGGAGCAGGAGCCAAGACCGTCATTGCCAGTAAGGCCTATGCCAAAATCTCCATGCGTCTGGTACCCCATCAGGACTGGAAAGAAATAACAGAGCTCTTCAAGACCCATTTTGAAAAACTGGCCCCAGAGGGCGTAACCGTCAAAGTGACCCCACATCACGGCGGACAAGGCTATGTGACCCCCATAGACAATAACGGCTACAAGGCTGCATCAAAAGCCTACGAGACAACCTTTGGAAAGACACCCATTCCCCAACGCAGCGGGGGCAGTATCCCCATCGTTTCCCTTTTTGAAAACGAATTAAAAAGCAAGACCATCCTCATGGGATTTGGTCTGGATAGCGACGCCATACATTCGCCCAACGAACATTTTGGGATCTGGAACTACCTTAAAGGAATAGAAACCATCCCCTACTTCTACCAAAATTTTGTGGAGCTATCCAAATAAGATAAAAGTGGAGTAGGGATCCCTCTGCCCTACTCCACTTTAAACACCCTAGGCTTTTCAATCATTATCCAACTATATTTTTTGGGCGTTCCCCTATCGGGTCGCTCTTTCCGCTGTATCTTTTTTTGGTCCTTGTCCTGTTTAGCACCATAATCACCGTCCTGCAAGGTTTTAGAAACCTTGTAGAACTAAAACCATCACCCATCTCCGATACCTACAAGGTTAAAAAAACCTTGTAGCATTCAAGCCAAAAAAAGGATGCCGCTTCAATAGCTAATGCGGAAACAACTCCAGTCCAGCACCCAAAATAATAGACAGATATTGATACCTACAAGGTTAAAAAAAACCTTGCAGGATCAGGGGCGGAAAGAAAACGGGGCGAGCAGAAAGCCCAGGGGAATAGTAGCTAAGCCCTATTCACAACAGCCCTAGCACCCACACTACCCCTTCCACATCCAATCTGCCATTAGGTAGTCCTGCAAGGTTTTAGAAACCTTGTAGGACTAAAAAGCCCCACCTAACCGCGAACTCCCAACAAAAAACCTTGCAGGATCAGGGGTGGAAAGAAAACGGGACAGGTAGGAAGCCCAGGGGAATAGTAGCTAAGCCCTATTCACAACAGCCCTAGCACCCACACT
>CAXAVP010000184.1:0-8843 GCA_963972175.1 uncultured Arenibacter sp. | reverse complement strand
ACATGTTGATTGTGGGGATAATGTTGTTATTATCAATGCAGAAAAAATCAACCTGACCGGTAAGAAATGGGATTCCAAAACCTACATTCGCCATACCGGTTATCCAGGAGGCCAGCGGTTTACAACTGCTAAAGAAATGTTGGCTAAGAATCCAGCGCGTATTGTTGAGAAATCGATAAAAGGCATGTTGCCCAAGAACAAACTTGGAGCGGATCTTTTTCGTAATCTTAAGGTATATGCTGGCGCAGCCCACAATCAAGAAGCACAAAAACCAACAGCAATTAACTTAAACGATTTTAGGTAATGGAGATGATTCATAAAATTGGTAGAAGAAAAACTGCAGTTGCCAGAGTTTATGTTACCGAAGGAAGTGGTAACATTACCATTAACAAAAGGGACTTGAGCAACTATTTTCCTACAGCAACATTACAGTACAAAGTAAAGCAACCATTTGCTTTGACCAGCAACGAAGACAACTTTGATGTTAGGGTCAATGTATATGGTGGTGGTATTACAGGACAAGCTGAAGCAGTTCGTTTGGCTTTATCCAGAGCATTATGTGAAATGGATGCCGAGAACAGATTGGTTCTTAAGCCAGAAGGCTTGTTAACAAGAGACCCAAGAATGGTAGAGCGTAAGAAATTCGGTCAGAAGAAAGCTCGTAAGAAATTCCAGTTCTCTAAACGTTAATATCACATTAACAAAACCAATATCGGGTTGCAGCCTTATTCTGATCAGGTATCAGATTATTTATGGCAGTTCGGTATATTTTTAAACTGTTCATTGAAAACCCTTGTCATAGGGTAAGTAATATTTTTTTGATTTTGCACACTGGGCTTTTCCCTTTTCGGAAACCCAAGCTGTACACAATCGGAATCAATTAGTTTAGCATCTAAATAGTAAAGGCTGCCGCAGGGCTACCACTTTATTATTGCTAATTCAAAGGAACGTAAACTAAAAAATAAAATGGCAAACAAAACTGAAGTAAAAGACCTTTTAGAGGCAGGTGTACATTTTGGACACCTTACTAGAAAATGGAATCCCAACATGGCTCCCTACATCTACATGGAGCGTAACGGAATCCACGTTATCAATCTTTACAAAACTGTTGCAAAATTAAATGAGACCAATGAGGCTCTTAAAAAAATTGCAGCATCCGGCAGAAAAATACTTTTCGTAGCCACTAAAAAACAAGCTAAGGACATCGTTGCTGAAAAAGCAGGAAATGTTAATATGCCTTACATCACTGAAAGATGGCCAGGTGGTATGTTGACCAACTTTGTTACTATCCGTAAAGCCGTTAAGAAAATGGCTTCGATAGACCGAATGAAGAAAGACGGTACCTTTAACACACTATCCAAAAAAGAACGTTTACAAGTAGATCGTCTACGTTCTAAGTTAGAAAAGAACTTAGGTTCCATTTCTGACATGACCCGTCTACCAGCTGCTTTGTTCATCGTAGATACCATGCGTGAGCACATTGCGGTTAAGGAAGCCCAAAAATTGAACATTCCAATTTTTGCTATGGTAGATACCAACTCTGATCCTAGACCAATTGATTATATTGTTCCATCCAACGACGATGCCTCAAAATCCATAGAGATCATCATGAGCTCCGTAACCGAAGCTATCGCCGAAGGTTTGGCAGAACGTAAATCTGAAAAACAAAGCGACAAAGAAGGTAAAGAGGAAGCCAAGCCTAAAGAAAAAAAGGCAGCCCCAGCTACTGAAGCTAAGGAAAAAGCTCCTAAAAAAGAAGCAGCAGCATCTGATGACCTTACTAAAATAGAAGGCATTGGTCCTAAAATTGCCGAAATATTTCAAGAGGCAGGAATAAACACCTATGCTGGATTAGCTGAAAAATCAGAAGACGACCTTAAAGGAATTCTTTCTGAATCTGGACCTAGCTACGCTTCCAAAAATCCTGCGTCATGGCCAAAACAAGCCCAAATGGCTGCGGATGGCAAATGGGAAGAACTACAAGAATGGCAAGATAGCGTTAAGGGAGGAGTAGAATAATCCCTTTTGCAGAACACATAATATAAATTTAACATTAACCAAAATTGGAATTACCCATTAATTCTAATTTTGGTTAAAATTAAAACAACATAAAATGGCTAAAATTACCGCCGCTGAGGTAAACAAATTAAGAAAAACAACTGGTGCTGGCATGATGGATTGCAAGAATGCATTGGTTGAAGCTGAAGGAAATCTTGAAAAAGCAATTGAAATCCTACGTAAAAAAGGACAAAAAGTTGCTGCTAAAAGAGCCGACAGGGAATCTTCTGAAGGAGCTGCCATCGCAAAAGTGAATGCAGACAGCACCACAGGAGTTATTATCTCTTTGAACTGTGAAACTGATTTCGTTGCGAAAAACGATTCTTTTGTTTCTTTGGCCAACGATTTGGCCGATCTTGCCCTTCAATATGATGCCAAAGAGGATTTCTTGCAAGCTGATTTTAACGGAATTTCGGTTCAGGACAAACTTACTGAGCAAACCGGAGTAATTGGTGAGAAAATTGAAATTGGTGGGTTTAGCAAACTATCAGCTCCCTTCGTTGGATCTTACATCCACGCAGGAAACAAAATTGCCACTTTGGTAGGACTTTCTGCTGCTGTCGAAGGTGCAGAAACCGCAGCTAAAGATGTTGCCATGCAGGCTGCCGCAATGAACCCAGTTGCCTTGAACGAGGAAGGTGTAGACCAATCCATTATTGACAAGGAAATTGAAATTGCCAAAGATCAATTGCGTCAGGAAGGAAAACCAGAAGCGATGTTGGACAACATCACCAAAGGAAAAATAAAACGTTTCTACAAAGACAACACTTTGGTTAACCAAGATTTTATCAAGGACAGCAAACAAAGTGTAGCACAATACGTTAAATCTGTAGATTCCAGCTTGGAAGTTACCGGATTTAAAAGAGTTGCTTTGGGATAAGACCACAGCAATAAGCTAACAACTAAAACCCGCCACTACAGTAGTAATGGCGGGTTTTTTATTTAGGCAGCACATCCCCTGAATAAAAACTGGGATAAGGAACAAATGTTGTGTTTAAGTCAAAATTGTGACTATAATCAATTGTTTTCTTTTTTTAATGTTTCTTCTATTTATTTGGAAGAATCGAACAAACCTTAAGCTATAAGTATTCTTTCATTTTCTTTGCTTGTCCAAAGAAAACGAAACAAAAGAAAAGACCCTTCTTCTCTATAAGGTCCCTAAAATCTCCAGATTTTAAGGACCGATGCCATGTCCTAAATTATTTACAAGGCTTCAACAATTCTTTACGTCCATGCCATCTCCTCCACGGAAGAAGATCTACCAAACAAGATGATTTGCACGCAATGGTCAACGGTACTCTGAACAGGACACTATGATTTATCGGCACTATGTAGGTTTAAGCAACAAAGAAACGACCTATTTTTAAATTTCCTCTTAAATCAAGTGGTTAACACATTGGGCTTGGGAAGCCCTTCCTACCGGAAGGCAGGCATTCATGGAGCATTTCACCCAAGTGAAAGCGGCCTAGAGGGTGGGGCCTTGTAAAGTGCGTAGATTTAAAAAAATTTAAAATCAACCAATCCTTGTCTACGCCTGGCTACTCAAAACATAAGGTACACCACACCTTAGTTTAACGGCCCTGGTTCGTTTTTTATTCATGGCCTGGCTTATTGACTTTTATTGGTATCTATGAAATTGATGATTTATTACTAATTCGAGATTAGGCGCAGCTAATGCTGTGCATTTGGGCAATCCGAAAAATGAACGGAACACCAGCCGTAAAATAGCATACTCTATCTTTTTGTAATTCATACCCGTTTTAAACTTGATCCAAAAACTGCCCTAAAAACAAAGAATCCCATCCTACTACAGCAGAAGAAAAATACAACTACCGCAACTTCCTTAAATCAATAGAAAACAAAAAAGCACCACCCTTAAAGGTCAGTGCTTTAAATTCTTAAACTTCCACATTGCAGAAGCCACACTACAACTTAGTTTTTTAACCAAGCCTCACGAAGTTGTTGTTGCTTTTCTGAAGCCCCTGGAATAGGCACAAGTTTTGTTACCTTCATCGTAGGGTTACCTACTTTTCCTTCTAGTTGTACTTCCTCCCCTTCCCTTTCTACCAACATCTTAATTTCCCTATCGGCCGGCCAACCAAAACTGAGCCCTATAATAGGCCTTATACTCTCCAAGTTAATATCCGTACCATCCAAACGCTTTATAACATCGCCACCTTTGGCTCCCAAGTCCTTAAAAAAGGAATTTAAGGTAATCCCCTCTCTAATAAATATAGTATTGTCATTGGCGGGGTCAACATCAATAAAAGGCATTTCCCCATTAAAGAAATAACCTGTAGACTCCTCCTCTTCCATTGGCTTCAGCCCTACCTTCTCCCAATACGCCACATAGTCTATTGGCTTATCCCCAATAACATGGGTCTCAAAGAAATCCCTTATCCCTGGATAGGTCATTTCCACGATTTCATCAATCAACCTATCATCCTCAAAAGGTTTGGACTCTCCATATTTACCGGAAAGCTCCTTCATTAACCACAGCACTCCCTTTTCCCCATTGCTCCATTCTCTCAGGGTTATATCCAGCGCCATATTGATAAGCGCCCCTTTCTCGTATACATTGGCATAGTTGTCCTTATAGGGAGCATCCAAAATATTCTTGCTCATCAGCGTAAAGGACATCTCATCATCATACGCTTTTGAATTGGAAACCTTCTCCATTATGCGCTTATAAAATTCCTTTTCATCAATAAGTCCTTGCTGAATCTGAAAAAGGTTCGCAAAATATTCGGTAGTCCCCTCATACATCCACAAATGCTTGGACATTTTAGGGTCGTTAAAATCAAAATATTGGATCTCTTCAGAATGAACGGTCAAGGGAGTCACAATATGAAAGAATTCATGGGATACAATATCCACCATAGCCTGTTCCAACCTATCTTTGGGCATCTGCTCTGGCATTACCACAACCGTAGAGGTATGGTGTTCCAAGGCCCCAAATCCGGAGGCATCGGTATCCTCCAAGGTAGAAAGATACAAAAGAATAGTGTAGTGTTTGGTACTATTGATAGGTCCCAAAAAAGCTTTCTGCGCCCGCATCATTTTCTCCATGCTCCCCTTTAAACTGGTAGCCGTATAGTGTCCGTTTGGCGAGTACACGCTGAGGGTCACATTAATATCGTTTACCTGAAAGTTCTCGGTACTGGGCCGGGCATACAAAATTGGATTATCTATTACTTCAAAATACCTACTTGCCACAAAAAAATCGGTCTGCGGCGATTTAATATCCTGAATACCCCTTTGCAAGGAGGTAGAGGGCTCCAAACTGTCAGGAGCAAGAACTTGTAAAGTATAGGGCCGTTCCTGCAAGCCTTCAAAATAACCAACAAAACCGTGAAGGTTTAGCATAAAATTGCTGCCTTTTAGAATATTGGTACCGGACGGGGAAAAAACCTTGTCCGCCACCTCATTTTCCGTGTCGTAGGTATCATTTACCCAATAACTAACCTTATCCAATTCCTTTGCATTCCCTATCTTCCAGGTATTATCGTCCAGTTTTTCAAAAGGCAATTCATCACCCTTATAATCAATAGCCTTAAAGCCTTCAATATATTTCCCATAGTTATCACTACTATAGGTGCCTGGCACTGTCTTGGGAATAAAAAATGAAATATCCGAATTGCTAAAAGCACCCGGATCCACCACCACCTTCACCTTATCGTCCACAACTTCTACCAGGTCCAATTTAGCAACTATACTAGCCTGTTCTGCTTGTACAACCGACTTGGAGGTCCCGCAACCGTGTAAGATCAAAACGGTTGCCCCAAAAAGCATAATCTTCTTAAATACACTAAAACTGTTTGTCATTTTTAATTCATTTTTATTTTAAAACCTCAGTGGACACCAGGCCCAAAGCTGCAATAATAAATCCTACCTGAATGGAATATCCAATTGAAAGTAAGCCTTATTTACTTTAACCAGCACAAGATCATAAAATAAATTTAAGCGCCCATAGCCATTATGAAAAAATTAGGTATACATGAATAGGCAAACCAAAGTGCTTCATAAATATTTTTGATTATTTTTGCTGGGAATTAATCAATGTCAACATGCAATACAAAAGAATACTTTTAAAACTCAGTGGCGAAGCCTTGATGGGAGAAAAACAGTACGGAATAGATCCCAAGCGACTTTCCGAATACGCAGAGGAAATCAAGGAAGTAGTGGACAAGGGTATAGAAGTTGCTATTGTGATTGGAGGCGGCAACATTTTCAGGGGTTTGGCCGGTGCCAGCAACGGAATGGACAGGGTGCAGGGAGACCATATGGGAATGCTGGCAACAGTGATAAACGGACTGGCCTTACAGAGCGCATTGGAATTGCAGGGAGTACAGACCCGCTTGCAATCGGCCATAAAAATAAACGAAGTGGCAGAGCCTTTTATTAGACGTAGGGCCATGCGACATTTAGAAAAAGGAAGAGTGGTCATCTTTGGGGGAGGAACAGGAAACCCTTATTTCACCACAGACTCCGCCGCCGTATTGCGCGCTATTGAGATTGAAGCCGATGTAATCCTTAAAGGAACTAGGGTAGATGGCATTTACACTTCCGATCCTGAGAAGGATAAAACGGCCACCAAGTTTGACACCATCTCTTTTAAGGATGTACTCAACAAAGGACTAAAAGTGATGGACACTACCGCCTTTACCCTAAGTCAGGAAAACGAATTGCCCATCGTTGTTTTCGATATGAACAAAAAAGGCAACCTCATGAAATTGCTTTCCGGGGAAAATATAGGAACGGTAGTAAATTTATAATTTGGCACTATTTGTGATTGATCAAACTAAATAATTAGCATATGGACGATGAAATTAAATTTATACTGGACACTACCAAAGAAGGAATGGATAGCGCCATAGCCCACTTGGAAAAAATGTTGGTTAAAATTAGGGCCGGAAAAGCAAGCCCTGTTATGCTCTCCAGTGTTATGGTGGAATATTATGGTTCGCCAACCCCCCTAGCTCAGGTAGCAAATGTAAACACCCCGGATGCAAGGACCATATCTGTGCAACCTTGGGAAAAGAATATGCTACAAGAAATAGAAAAGGCGATTATGAACGCCAACTTGGGCTTTAACCCCATGAACAATGGTGATTTTGTAATTATTAACGTGCCCCCATTAACGGAGGAACGCAGAAGGGACTTGGCAAAACAAGCCAAAGCTGAGGCCGAAGACGCCAAGATAGGTGTACGTAACGCCAGGCAGGAAGCCAATAAAGAAATCCGTGGCCTGGATGTATCCGAGGACCTTCAAAAGAATGCAGAGGCAGACGTACAGGCATTGACAGACAAATACATAAAAAAAATAGACGCCATTTTTGAGGTTAAAGAGGCCGAGATCATGAAAGTCTAACGACCATAACAAAAAAAAATAAAGAGCGACCAATGAGGTCGCTCTTTCTATTTAGGACCAAACCACTACAAGCTATTATTTAAAGCTAGCTTCCTAGGAACAATAACAATCATTCTATACCTTTGCGCTCGAATTAATTTTAGATCCAACATACCCAATATCATAATGATAGGTTATTGGAACGAACAGATCGTGTGCCACAAATGGCATTTTTAAACAAGAGGTTTCACTAAATGGTTGCAAAACTTACGCAAGGTTTTTGGGCAAAAGTAGCCCGGATAATACTTAGGAACAGAATTCTAATTCTATTAATTTTAGCAATCACGACCTTCTTTATGTCCATGCAATGGGACAAAATGAGGTTTTCCAATTCCCAGGCCAACCTACTGCCCGACCATCATCCGGTAAACTTGGAATACCAAGCCTTTTTGGAGCAGTTTGGGGAGGAGGGCAATGTAATTGTCATGGCCGTCAAGGACAGTAATCTCTACACCCCTGAAAAATTTAATCGCTGGAACAAGCTCAGCAAACAA
This sequence comes from uncultured Arenibacter sp., assembly GCA_963972175.1. Lineage (GTDB taxonomy): Bacteria > Bacteroidota > Bacteroidia > Flavobacteriales > Flavobacteriaceae > Arenibacter. Next base: position 881 of record CAXAVP010000184.1, on the reverse strand, counting down.
TTAGGCGCCTTCCCCGAAGTAGATTTTGTTTTATCTACAGACAACCTACAAGAACTTGTAAAAGATACCGTAAAGCAGGAATTTATAATGCAGCCTTTTCTAAAAAGGGCTCCTGAAACCAAAAAGGAAGTGGACAGTGTAACCCACCACCTCTTTAACGAACTTCCTTTCTACGACAATCTTATCTACAATAAAAAGTCAAATATCATACGCAGTGTTATATACCTGGACAAGGATATTGTAAACACCTCCGTTAGGAAAGACTTTATATTGGGAGATTTAACCACCTTGGTGACAAACTTTGAAAAGGAAACTGGACTTGATGTTAGAATTTCAGGCATGCCCTACATCAGAACCATGAATTCCCAGAATATTATTGATGAAATTGGGAAATTTATTCTTGCAGCACTTGGGGTCACCTCCCTAATTTTCTTTTTCTTCTTCAGAAGTTTTAGAGCCACCATTATATCTATGTTCGTGGTAATTATTGGTGTAATGTGGGCGTTTGGCATCCTAGGCCTGCTACAATACGAAATCACGGTCTTAACCGCTTTGATACCCCCTTTGATCATCGTGATCGGGATTCCTAATTGCATCTTCTTGATCAACAAATACCAACAGGAGGTTAAGAAACACGGTAACCAGGCGCTATCGCTACAAAGGGTAATATCCAAAATTGGCAACGCTACCCTTATGACCAACGTTACAACAGCATCGGGATTTGCCACCTTTATTATAACGGACAGCAAGCTATTAAAGGAATTTGGCATTGTAGCCTCTATCAATATTATCGGGATATTTGTGCTATCCCTATTGATCATCCCCATCATTTACAGCTTTATGTCGCTCCCCAAGGACAAGCATCTAAAACACCTGAACAC
>CAXAVP010000183.1:0-8862 GCA_963972175.1 uncultured Arenibacter sp. | reverse complement strand
TAGTATAGTTGGTGAACACCTCTTTTTCCCGGTCAAACTTGGAGAGTCCCGCATTGCCTCCTACCCAGATATTACCGTCCAGACTTTGGATAATACTACAAACATTTTCCTCTTCCAAACCTTTCAACCTATCGTACCAAACCAGGGAATCCGTTTCAGGAATATATTTACATAGGCCCGCTCCTTTGGTACCTATCCATATAGAGCGGTCCCTGCTTTCGTAAAGTGACAAAATATAATTGGAGGCCGAATTGTTGGCGGCTTCCTGAGACATTCTTCCAACCATGGAAACTACCGAAAATCCTTGGCCGTCCTCCTTAATTATCTTGTACAGCCCTTGAGTGGTCCCCAACCACAGATTATCTTGAAAATCCACCAAGACCTTATACACGCTGTTTCCACTGATGCCCATATCTGTAAAAGGCTTGGAATCATAGTGTCTAAAGCGTTTGGTCTCGGGGTCAAAGGAATGCAGGGAACTGTTATAGGTTCCAATCCATATAGTACCCTCGCTATCCTCATCAAAAGTCATTACGGTATTGGACCGCAATCCTCCCTGGGTATTTTCTGTATTGTAATTGATGAAATTTTTAGATCCTTTTTTTAAAAAGTAGATTCCCTTATCCCAACTGCCCGCCCAGATATTTTCTTGGCTATCAATAAAAACCGACTGTATATAGTCACTGGTCAATCCGGAATATTCCCCATTGCTATTTCTATTTATATGGGTGTAGTGGTTTCTTTCCTGATCAAGTATATCTATACCCCCTCCATCCATACCCATCCAGAGCAAACCCTTTTCATCCTTTACTATAGAGGTAACAGAACTTATCTGTAATGATTTTGGGTTGTTATATAAGCTTTCTATGTCCTTAAATTTGTCATATAACTTATCATATACCGCTACGCCCTTGTTGTAATACCCTAGCCATATTTTCTGGTCATTATCCAAATACAGTGTCCATATGGAATTGGACAAAAGACTCTTTTCATCTTTTTTGTTGGTGAGGTAATGATGTAAGACCTCTCCATTACTGTTTATATGGAACAATCCATCGTTTTCTGTTCCGCACATTAGGGTTCCATCCGGAAGGGCCATTAAGGTAAAAAAGGGATGGGTAGAAAAAGCGAACCTATTAATAGGCAAGGCTTCCCCTGAAGATGAATTGCCTATACCAATTTTATACAGACCATCACTGAACGTTCCTACCCAGATGGTATCCTCATCATCTATTAACAACGACCTAACGGATACCTCAACAGTTTTCATCTCCCCCCTGCTCCATCGTTCAAAGGGCTTTAGCTGCTCCCCCTGCTTATCCATTTCGTAGAGACCCAAGTTGGTACCCGCGTATATTTTTCCGGAGGAATCCACCTGAATGGCACGTACCATAAGTGGCTCCCCATTGTTGAGCCCTTGGACCTTTAGCCGTTCCACCTCAAAACTATCCAGACTCATTTTAAACATTCCCAACGTAAAGGAACCAATAAGCAAGTTGCCTTCGCTATCCTCTTCCAGGGCACTTATGGGTAGAATAGATTGGCTTTCCACAACAGAATCCAAAACGGGTATTCTCCTAAACTGATCCATTTCACGGTCATAGAGATTTAAACCTACCTCTGTCCCTACCCATAATCTGTTTTTACTATCCAGATAGGAGCAATTGATCTGGCTACTGCTTATAGAAGTGGAATCGTTTATAATATGCCTATAGGACTTAAAATCCAGTCCGTCATAGCGGTATAATCCGGAACCATTGGTACCTATCCAAATAAACCCATAGTGGTCCTGCAGTATGGAATATACGCCAACCTTGGACATACCTTGCTTTATATTTACAAAATTTAACTTGGGGTAAGTCTGTTGGGACCAGGAGTTAGGAATGGCAAGACTTAAGACAATAAAAAAAATACAGATTCTCTTAAAATCTATAGTCATGTAATTTCAGTTTAATTTGAGTGTTTCAAAAACCATGAAAATAGGAATAAAAATCCAATTACATGGCAAATACTTTTAAAGGGAGTTTTGCATTCGGGCTACAAGGATTGCACATCGCTACTAATAATCCACCCAAAAAATACAAAAGGTACGGAAACAACTATAATCCTACACTTTTCTTTTGACCAAAATTAGTCTATTTTTATCAAAAAATAACGTAATGGGGACCAAAGACGAATTCTTTTCACATATAGAAAAAGGGTATACAACCAAGGGGGAATTTATTACAATGGGCGCAGCCATGCTCAATGGTGAAACCATCACCGATGCCCACATCAACATACCGTTAAAAACCCTTAACCGTCATGGTCTTATTGCCGGGGCCACCGGTACGGGAAAAACCAAGACCCTACAGGTAATGGCCGAGAATTTGTCCAACAAGGGTATCCCCGTATTGTTAATGGTCCTAAAGGGAGATCTAAGTGGCCTTGCACAACCTAGTCCCGGCCATCCAAAAATAGATGAACGTCACAGCAAAATTGGCCTGCCATTTACCCCATCGGACTTTCCGGTAGAAATACTATCCCTTTCAGAACAAGATGGCGTAAAATTACGGGCCACGGTATCAGAATTTGGCCCCATACTATTGTCCCGTATCCTGGACCTATCAGAAACCCAAGAGGGTATTGTAGCAGTAGTTTTTAAATACTGTGATGACCATAAGCTACCACTGTTAGATCTAAAGGATTTTAAAAAGATACTACAATATGCCACCGAAGAGGGCAAAGAAGAGTTTAAGGAAGCCTATGGCCGAATCTCCACAAGCTCTACCGGAACCATATTGCGAAAAATAATAGAATTGGAACAACAGGGTGCCGATCTGTTTTTTGGTGAAAAATCCTTCGACGTTGAAGACCTAACCAGAATTGATGAAAACGGCAGAGGCTATATCAACATTATTCGCCTGACCGATATTCAGGACCGCCCTAAATTGTTTTCTACCTTTATGCTCAGCCTACTGGCAGAAATTTACGCTACCTTTCCAGAACAGGGTGATAGCGGCAGGCCAGAGCTGGTCCTTTTCATAGACGAAGCCCACCTAATCTTTAAAGAAGCGTCCAAGGCGCTTCTAAATCAGATAGAAAACATAGTAAAATTAATTCGCTCAAAAGGCGTTGGGCTTTATTTTGTTACCCAAAACCCTACCGATGTCCCGGATGCCGTTTTATCCCAATTGGGACTTAAGGTGCAACACGCCTTACGTGCTTTTACGGCCAAGGATAGGAAAGCCATAAAGCTTACTGCCGAAAACTATCCTATTTCCGATTATTATGACACCAAGGAAGTGCTAACCGCCCTAGGTATTGGGGAAGCCCTCATCTCCGCCTTGGACGAAAAAGGAAGACCTACACCCCTGGCCGCTACCATGTTACGGGCCCCCATGAGCAGAATGGACGTATTGTCCGAAACGGAACTGCAAAAGCTAATAGACGGCTCCAAATTGGTGAAAAAATACAATGAGGTAATTGATAGGGAAAGTGCCTACGAGATTTTGAATGAAAAGATAGAGCGGGCGGAAAAACTAGCTGAGAAAGAAGAAGAAGAAGAAACATCCAGTAAAACCACTACACGCAGTAGGAAAAGAAGCAGTTCAAGGCAAAACCCTGTGATAAAAGTACTGACCAGTGCTACATTTATTAGGGGAGTTTTGGGAATATTAAAGAAAGTTATGCGATAATATTCGTTCCTTTGCCTGGTATTTAAAACATAAACTCAATTTTTCAAAAATTACCATTACCATCAAAATGATAAAAAAATCAATTTTTGCTGTGGCGCTATCGTCCCTATTGTTCATTAACTGCAACACCAATACCGATTTTTTAATAACCAAGGACCAAGTGGGCAAACTACAGCGATCCAATACAATTGATGAACTGGAAACGGTTTTTGCCACAGACTCCATCGTAAAAGATTCCGTACAAACCAGAATTGGAAGCCGAACAACTAAAATTGACGTCTTTGAAAAAGGAGGCAAACAATTACTAACCCTAACCCCCAACACGGATAGTATTCCTAAAGTTGGGATTATACGCATCTATGACCCTAGGTTCGTAACCCAGGAAGGGGTTGGCCTCAATAGCACCTTTAAGGATATTAAAGAAAAGCATACCATAAAGAAGATTAGTACGGCCCTGAACAATGTGGTTATCTTTTTAAAGGATTCTGACGCATACTTTACCATTGCCAAGACCGAACTTCCCAGCAGTCTACAATATGGGAACAACACAACTATTGAAGCTGTACAGATTCCGGATGCCGCCAAAATAAAATATTTTATGGTTGGCTGGGAATAGCTTGGACATGCCATGCAGAAAATTATATACCGTGCTTTAGCACTATCCTATGGTGCCTATTTTAATTCCACCGCTATTTTTTCGAAAAAGGAGGCTGGAAAAAAAGCTTTTGGACTTTTCAGTACTCCAAGAAAAGGAAGGGTACTACCCACACAGGAAGCCTTCCTAAAAAAGCACATTGCCCAAAAACCCATTATTAATGAGCTGGCACTACAAACCTATCATTGGCAAGGGCCTAGGGAAACAGTACTGTTGCTGCACGGCTGGGAAAGCAATACTTTTAGATGGCGGAACCTTATTGAAAAATTACAGCAAAGGGAATTCAATATTATAGCCTTTGACGCTCCTGGTCACGGATACTCTGAGGGAACAAGTCTAAATGTGATCACCTACGCGGAACAGGCCCAACATCTTATTGATATGTACGGCCCAAAATATATCATAGGACACTCCATGGGGGGACTTGCCACTATTCACAATCAATACCAATACCCCAATTCGTCCATAGAAAAAATAGTGGCGCTGGGAGCACCTGCCGAACTATCTGAATTAATGGACCATTACCAAAAACTATTACGCTTCAATAGCAACGTATTAAAAGGACTGGACAACCATATACTGGAAAATTTTAATCATAGGATTACAGATATTTCTACCCCAACATTTGCCAAGTCAATTTCCAAACCCGGCCTCATTATCCACGATGAGCTGGACACTATAACCCCTTTTAGTGCCTCTGCCCGATTACACGAAAATTGGAAAAACAGCCAGCTGATCAAAACCACGGGACTGGGACACTCCTTACAGCAAGAAGAGCTTTACCTCAGCATTGTGGATTTCCTAAATACCTAGAGCGTTAAATCTTTTCTGTTGGGCAAACGCTTACCAAAAATGTTTATTTTTAAGCCGCAGTCAGCTGCCCCCATACAATTGTAATTTATCAATTTCACCATGCAAGAAATAACCCCTTTCCATATTGCCATACCCGTTCACAATTTGGCCGAATGCCGTGCCTTCTACGGTGAAATATTAAACTGCAAGGAAGGAAGAAGCAGTGATCATTGGGTAGATTTTAATTTGTTTGGACATCAATTGGTCATCCATTACAAACCAAAGCCGGAGAATCAAATTTTGCACGCCAATCCGGTTGACGGTAAAAATGTTCCTGTTCCGCATTACGGGGTAGTACTCCCATGGGAGACTTTTAAAACCTTTTCCGAAATGCTTATTGCCAAAGGGGTATCATTTGTAATAGAACCTTACATACGCTTTAAGGGAGAAGTTGGGGAACAGGCCACAATGTTTTTTTTAGACCCGGCAGGAAATGCACTGGAGTTTAAGGCTTTTAAGGATATGGGGCAGCTATTTGCCAAATAACCGCCCCATAGCAAGGCCTTTCAACCCCAACTATTTAAGGAGTTTAGATTAATTCCTTACAAATTCTTCATATACTTCATATTGTGCTCCATACTTTCAAATGGCGTGCTACTGTACTCTTCCTGTTCTATAAAGATATATTCCAGGCCAGATTGTTTTTTATGCTTCAACATTAGGGGAATATCCAATCCTCCCTTACCAAACTCGGTACTTTCCTTTTTCACCATGTCCATATCCTTTAGGTGCCACAATGGAAACCTTCCCTGGTAACGCTCAAAATAATCCAAGGGATCCTTACCGGCCACTACCACCCATCCCAGATCCAATTCCATATAGACCAGGTCTGATTGGGTATTGTTCAACAAAATATCATAAAAGACCTCCCCATTTTCCGATTCAAACTCATATTCGTGATTGTGGTACCCAAATTTTATATTTCTGCGCTTACATTCCTCTCCCGCCTTATTGAAGGCCTCCGCAACTGCCTTATAGTTGTCTGTTGTTTGACCGCTTGAAGGCAAGGAGGAGCAGATTAAATATTCCTGACCCGATTCTTGGGCCAAATCCATTGTTTTCTCCCAATCGGCATCCAAAGCCACATGCCCACTCCGTAGGGTCATACCCAAATCCTCACAGATATCCTTCATTTCCTTTGGCTTTAAACCGTAATAAAGTCCCTCTGTACTTCTGGCCGATTCAATCTGTTTGATACCCAAGGCGGCTATTTTCTTTAAGGTACCTATGGCATCCGCTGCCATTTCTTCCCTAAAGGTGTACAATTGAACCCCCAAATTTTTCTTAGGTTTTTTTGGCGGTATACTAAAGGAAGGTAGTAGCACTACACCAGCCGTTAACATACCCGTCTTTACCAAAAATTCTTTTCGTGTTGTCATGTTCATTTTTGTTTATTACTGTGACCAAGAGGTTGGCTTTCTATCCCACCTGTGATCCTTTAATTCTTGACACAACTCCAGAGGAAGGCCTTTACCATCGCTCAATGCCGTATTCATCAAGACATTTTTTTTCTTTCGCATCCCGGGAATTATGGTACTTACCGTTTTGTTCATGGTGATAAATCTGAGAGCCATTTCTGCCATGGTCATTCCTTTGGGAACAACAGGCCTCAATAAATCCGCTTTTTCCGCGCTGGCTTTTAAATTCTCCGGCACAAAATACGTCCCACGCCAATCCCCTTCCGCAAAGGTAGTTTCCTTGGTGATATTCCCCGTTAAGGTACCCTCATCAAAAGGAACACGGGCTATAACAGCTATATCCAATTCCGTACACAAAGGAAACAGTACATCCTCCGGGGCTTGGTCAAAAATATTGTATATTACTTGTACGGCATCCAAAAGACCCGTTTTCAGGGCTTTTATTCCATTTTCTGGCTCCCATCGGTTTACACTGATGCCCATAGCGCTGATCTTTCCCGACTTTTTCAGGTCCTCTACAGTGCGCTTCCACTCATCCCTCTCCGTCCAACTGTCATCCCAGGTATGAAACTGCATAAGGTCTATTTGTTCCTCCCCTAGATTTCTCAGCGTCTTTTCGGTATATTCCAAAATATGCGAAGCGGGGTAGGATTCCTCCAAAGTATATTCCGGTTTGGCCGGCCAAGTAAAGTTTTTCGCAGGTATCTTACTAGCGGTATAGAGTTTTTTCTGTGGGTGTCTCCTCAGTAAATCTCCCAAAAGCTCCTCGCTTTTCCCATGGCCATAGGCCCAGGCCGTATCAAAAAAATTCACCCCATTCTCTACCGCCAAATCCAAAGATTTAACCGACAACAGATCCTCAGAGGCTGTCCATTGGCCCATTCCCCACATGCCATAGCCAATCTCACTGACTTCCCAGTCCAATCTGCCAAACCTTCTCTTGATCATACCTATTTTTTATTATTTTCACTTTTATAAATCAACAGATCACATCCTTTGTATGGATCAATATTGATGAAAGCCATCGGAAACATATTCCAAAACCACCGGAAGGGATTCCCGCCAGTAAGTCCAACTATGGCGTCCATCGCGAACCCTATATTCATGTTCCACTCCCTTCTTTTTTAAGGCTATATGGACCAAACTGTTTCCTTCGTAAAGAAAATCATCATCCCCACAATCTATAAACCAGCGTACCGAGCTCATCTCTTCCTCTGGCAGATTCTGAATTAAGGACAAGGCATTATGGTTTTCGTAATAGGCCTTGACCAGACTTTCATCATACTCCTCATTGTTATTTTGGAGTCGCGCTTTAAAATCATCCAAACTCAAAGCCCCAATATAGGCGCTCAGAGGACAGGCCGTAGAAAACAATTCAGGATGGCGCAGGGCATACATAAAGGTGCCCCCACCTCCCATAGACAATCCGGAAATAGCCCTAAAGCGTTTTTCCGACTTAATGCGGAATTTTTCTTCTACATGGGGCATAAATTCCTCAAAAAAGAAATCTTCATACCGCCAATCCCCCTTAACCGAATTGAAATACCCTCTTTTACCGGTATTGGCGTCGGGCATTATAATTAGCATAGGGGTAGCCTTCCCTTCTTTGATGGCATTATCGGTTATACGTAATACTTCTCCAAATTGTACCCACCCAGTTTGATCATCCCCAGCACCATGTAAGAGGTAAAGTACTGGATAGCTTCTATTGGAAGACTCGTAATCCGGGGGCAGGTATATAGCATATTTGCGTTCCCCTTTTAAAATATCGCTCTTCATTGAAAGGGCGTCAAACACCTTTCCACTAAGGCCCTGCCCCATGAGCGGTATTACAAAAAATAGCGCCACTATCCTTACAATATGATCTTTCATTATAACGGGATTTGTATTACTTTTTAGTTGGGTGGTGCCAAAAACAACTACCCAATACCGCAGCTTACCGGGATATTCTGATACCACAATATCCCTATCACCATTTAAAACAGCCGTAGTTTTATAGGTCCGTTTTACTGTAAACCTGGAATTTCAACTATCTCGTTTACATCCTCCTCATAATCCACTCCGTCTACTTTAAACCCAAACAAGTTAAAGAAATCCTTTTCATACCCCTTTAGGTCTCCAATTTCTGGCAAAGTTTCGGTACTAGCCTCCGCCCAAAGTTCCGATACACGGGCCTGTACGTCTTCCCTCATCTCCCAATCGTCTATACGTATTCTTCCTTGTTCATCGGTTGGAGTGTTTTCCACATATAAACGGTCCT
>CAXAVP010000182.1:0-8914 GCA_963972175.1 uncultured Arenibacter sp. | reverse complement strand
AGGCTGGTGGGATATGGGAATACATTTTTACTCCAAGATGCTCAATTGTCTTGGGCTCAAAACTCATTCTAAGTTCTTTAGATTCTATTTGCTCCATTATGATGGTTAATTATAGCTTCACCTATTTTTTTTGCATATTCTGGAGGTACAGCATTACCAATCATTCGGGCGGTTTTTGCTATACTATTTGTTTTGAAGATGTAATTTTTAGGAAAAGATTGTAGAGTAGCTCCTTCTCTTATTGATAACGCTCTATCTTCTTCTGGATGTACAAAACGTCCGTTTGAAATGCTGAAAAATTTAGTAGTGATTGTAGGTGAAGGCCTGTTCCACCATAAGCGACCGAAAGTGTCTTTAAAAGAATCATCTCTACCGACAAAGCAATCTAATTGTAATTCTGGGATATCAGCAAAACCTAATCTATTTCCACCGTCCGTTTTGACTTTTTTCAGACGTTTTTTATTAATATCACTAATACTTGGGACGCTGTGATAAAATATAGATTTGTCTTTATGTCCAGGTTCAATTTTAGGAAATCCATTTTCTTCTCCCAAAACGTCTTTAACAACAAGTTTTTTTCCTGCAACCTCTAGAGGTTGGATTTCCTCTTTGGATAAACGTGAAGCTATTAAAGTAAAGCGCTTTCTGCTTTGTGGAACTCCGTAATTGTTTACGTTGTGTACTTTAAAGTGAGGTTTTTCATAGCCGTTGTTTTGTAGCCATTCAATAAACTCATTTAAACCGCTTTCTTCTTTTCTTCTTAGTACACCTGGCACATTTTCCACAACGACATATCCTGGTCTGAAATGTTTCACAAAGCGTGAAAATTCAATCAATAGATTTTTGGAATTAGATGATTTTGTTTTGTCTGTGTTGATAATACTCCAAAATTGGCAAGGACTGCACCCAATAAGGATTAAATCGTCATCGTTTGGTTTTAAAGAAAGTTTGTCTTCTAAATCTTCTTCCTTCAATTCAAAAACATCAGCGTGGATAAATTCTGCTTCTTTTATATTTGATTCATAAGTTTCCTGACAACTTTCGTCAAAGTCTATTCCTGCAAGAACATTTATTCCCGCTTTTTGCATTCCGTAGCTCATACCGCCTCCGGAACAAAAAAAATCTACTGCTTTAAGGTTACTTTTTTGCATTAATTGTCTGTGAACTTTAACAACACAAAGAAACAAATTTTTTTCAATGTCTTTTGCTTAAAAAATGTAAAACTATATATTCATTCCTGTTAATTGTCTTTTCCTCTCTATATGACTTTCAAGGTTTCGTCGTTCCATTAAATTGTTCCGAAAGTCGATGTCTAATTTCTGTTAAAACTTCTTTATATGGCAACCTTAACAAAGCAAAACTCATAGCCATAAAAAAGACAACCTTATATTAGTTGAATTTTAAATCCATTTTGTCATAAACAGATTAATCTTTTCTCTGTATTCTCACCCTTTTTAAATTTCTTTCTTCAACAAATTATTAATTCATAAAATGTAATCAATAATGGCTTAAATAAATTTTATTGCTACTCCTTGTTTAAATTATTTATTTTTCAACCTCTATATTTGTATTATGTAGTGTGTATATTTGTATATTGATAAAATGTAATATACATTTGTGACCTATTAACCACATTCAATGTTAGTAAAATGATTTCGAAACGTAGACAGAGATTTGAAAAAGTGGCTTCCAATCGAGTGCAGAAGATTATAGATTATCTGAATTTACTTGGTAATTGTGCTAATAAAAACAATTATGAATACACTGAAAAAGATGTGGAATTGATGTTTAGGGAAATAAACCGAACATTAAAAGAAACGCGAATTTTGTACGATAAAGAACTGAACAAGACTAACAAAGGTGGGTTTACATTTGAATAAAAACAAGACAATGGAAAAAAATTGTAAGTGGCATTTTAAACCAGAAGGAGGTAGTGAAATTGGGCCGAATGACCCTTTGCATATAACTTTTAAAGGAAACCCCTACTACTCTATCGTCAGGGAAGCTATCCAAAACTCTCTAGATGCTGTTAATGATAACACTAACCCTGTTGTTGTCGCATTCCAATATTTTGATTTAGACAGGTTAGATTTTCCTGCATTTTTTAAAATTGAAAACCACATTAAACAGTGTTTAGACTATTATAGTGAAAACCCAGATGCAAATAGACTGTTTGGTGATATGTTGAAATATCTTAATGGGACGGACGAAGGGAAAAAGAGGTTAAAAATATCTTGCTTGAAAATTTCAGATGCGAACACCAAAGGAATGTACTTTGATGAAGGAACAACTTCACCGTTTTATGCCTTTCTACGGGCTTCAGGTGTCAGCTCGAAAAATCTAGGAGCCGGTGGATCTTTTGGTTTTGGAAAAGGGGCTTATTTTGCTTTATCTCCAATAAAAACACTTATAGTTTCCTCAAAAGATACAGTAGGAAATGTATATTTTGAAGGAGCAACACGATTAACTACTCATAAAGATGTAAAGGGCGTAAAAACTTCTGCCTTCGGTTTTTATGACAACAACAACGGCAGTCCAACAATTTTAGAAGATGAAATTCCAGAAATTTTGAAGAGGGAAGAATCGGGAACTGATGTAAATATTATTGGCCTTTGGGAAGAAAGTGATAGAAAAAAACTGATGATAAAATCTGTTTTGAACAACTTTTGGTTGGCAATTCACGACAATAAATTGATTGTGCAAATAGATGATGTTGAAATCAATAAAAGTAATATAGAGCAAACAATTGATGAATATTTTGAGGGGGAAGCAGAAAGTGGCAGAACTACAGAGATAGAATCTTGGAATCCAAGGTCATACCTAAAAGCTATTAAGTATGCAGGGAACAATGAGCAGTTTAAAGTGTTTGAAAAAACCTTAAGTACCATCGGAGAAGTAAGATTGTATGTTTATTTGAATAAGGGTTTACCTAACAGAATTTCATATTTCAGAACCCCTAGAATGGTCGTTTTTAAAAGAATGAATCGTAAAGTAAAAGGATATTCGGCTGTTTTTATTTGCGATAATGAAAAGGGTAATGAGATGTTGCGCTTAATGGAAAATCCGGCTCATAATGAGTGGAACTTAGATAATTATCCTAAAAATGAAGGTCAAATTGATACAGACGCGAGAAGAGGATATAAAGAAATCAGTAAATTTATAAATGATTCGCTAGATTCCCTGTCAAAAGTAAAAACAGGAAAAAAGTTAGTATTTCAGGGATTAGAGGAATATTTATCAATACCCGAAGATTTGTTAGAAAAAGAAGAAGAATTCGATTATGAGGGAAATTTAACCAATGCCGTTTCGGGGGATATGAGTAGTGAAGTTACTGATGAAGAAACACCATTACAAACTACGGAGACTGAAAATGTGAAAATTAAGCCTACAATTATACCAAAACAAGAAGTAAAGGAAAGTGCTTATGTCGATGAAAATGAAGAAAGCTTAGAATATGGAACTATTGGAGGGGAGAACGACACTTCTGGTGGCGATATGCCCGGAGAAGGTGGTTCTATTTCAAATGGGGTAGAACATCAAGATCAGAGTATAGCTAAAAGTAAAATTTTGATTAATGTAAGCTTGAAAGTTGCTGCCCAAAAACAAAACGGACACTTGTTTCATAATTTGATAATCAATTCTGATGACAATATTTCCAACGCCGAATTGGAGCTTTTGGTTGGGGCTGATAACGATAGGGATGATAGTCTGGAAATTATTGAAACGGACAATGGAAATATTGCTCAAAACACCCTCAAGAATGTAAGCCTGAGTTGTGGCAGAAACTTGATTAAAGTCCGTTTTGCTGATAATTTAAAACACACCGTAAAAATGAAAGCTTATGAACTTCAATAATATTTCCTTTCCTCATCCTGTTTTAGGTATAGCCAATGACTTTTCAAGTGAAGTCAAGATGATTGACGCCAATGATATTACAATCATCCCCAGTAATCACAGTTATAGAATAAAAGTAGAATATTCTCTTGATGATGATGAAGTAAAACAAATTATTCGACAAGGAAAGGCGGAGTTTATTTGCGAAGCTACTTGTTCTAATACACTTTATCGGGAGGTTGTATTAAGTGAAAAGTCGAATGTCGAGTTTGAAATCCCGAGAAAACGAGTAAAAGGTAGGGTTGAATTTCTATGTTTACTAGTTGCAAAGCAAAATATTACATCTTATTCAAACGCAAGTTTTCATTCTGATTACAATGGGTTTTTATTTGATATTGAGCAAGGGGATGTTTTAGCGTATTTTGGCAATTTTTCGTTTAATGCAGATATTAAGTATGAAAAATTAAAAGCTGTTTCATCGTTTATGGAAATTGTTCCTAATGAAGAATTGACCTATACTTACGTCGATTTAAAGAAAAACAAAATTGAAATTCAATTACCTATAGAAACTTATAAACTTTATCAAAGCGATTTTATTTGCCAAGAAGTAAAATTTGCCCCCATTTTTCATTCATCTATCGTTTTAAATGCACTTTTGACGGCTTTGTACAATTTTGAAGAGCACAAAAATTATTTATGGGCTAAAGCGATAGATTACCGATTGAATTATGAAAAGCAATTTAAGGATGTAAATTTTGATGACAAAGAGAATATTCCCGAAATAGCTCAAATGCTTCTCGGCAATCCGTTTAAACGCCTGTTGGTAGGACTAGACATAATAGCTGAAACAGAAAACGAAGAATAATATGGCAAAGCAACCAATATTTAAACAAAAGTACGTCCAAAAACTAAAAACCCAGCTAAACCTAGAGTACTACAAAAGCAATGAGTTTGTTTACGATAAAAATCAAGTTTATGTATTTCCCAATATTGACCAAACTGAAGGTTTGGCTGAAAAATTAGAAGTCAATAATGATTGTAAAACGGCTATTGCAATTTATGAAGCTTTTGAAAATTTAGAGCCAATACAAGCATCAGACGAACGTTTGTGGGTTTATTTGGCACACGCAGATTTATATCCGTATATGGTTAAACGATGGAATGCTGTACAAATCGGAACGGCAAGAGATGCTCAGAGATATATTATAGACCATTGGTTTTTAACTTCCACAGCCCAAGGAAATTTAATGCGACACGCAATCTCAGGCTTGTGGTGGTCGGTATTCTTGAGTGTCGATGAAGACAGAGATGATAAATATGAGTTAACTAAGGTTTTGTTTAAAAATCAAACATTTAGAACACGGACTTTTGGTAATTACCGGTTAGTTAGACATAAAGAGGCAGCTATTGGGCTTCTTGAATTTTGCTTAGAAAACGAAAAATCTTTTTCAAATTTTGAAAAGGAACACCAAGTTTTAACTGAACATTTAAATCGAATAGGTGGCGTTAAACCTATTTCCTATTACGACCGTCATTTTTTTAAATCCGCGTTGGAAAAGGTTTCGGATACAATTTTTGCAATTTAGTTCCGGTTTTTCGAGTGCAAAGGCCAAGAAACCGTTTTTTACATTCTAGTTTTAGTTTATGCATTTGAATTTATTGTGCTGTATGTGGATAGATTTTGTATGAAATCATCGTTTTGAGTGTTCCTTTTACTTAAAAATTCTACTTCACCCACCTCCGTACAAACTCATATTATACGTATACTCTATGTCTTTTTAAGAGGGAAAAGTACTACAATTTATGAATGGTTTTATGGGTTTGTTGACTTTATTTCTCCACCCTAATTGGTTTTTCATAATCCTTGGTCATGGTATAGGGCAATTGGTAGAGCGCTCCATCAAAATCCCCAAAATACAATTGGGATTTGCCAAACTCGTGCGAATGGCCATCTGCCCAGAAAAAGGAAAATGGGGGGCTGTAGTTTAGCGGACGGCGTACATAGGAATGGCTTAAGGGGCTGTTGTGGGTAAGTGTACTAACCTTATTCCACGTTGTTCCCTTATCTGTAGATTGCCAGATGGCCAGTTCCCCGCCAACGCCCCAGGCCTGGGCTCCCTTTTCCGTTGGGCCCACTACTTTCCAATGGTCTTTTTCTATATAAAGGCTGCCCATGTCATAGTTATGGTCCGAGCTGGTGATGGGGTGGGTCTGCCATTCATGGCCGTTCCATTTGGTAATACACCATTCATAGGGGGCACTTTTTGGCCCCGGCTCGTGGCCATTACTACGTATGTACAGGCAAACAGGATTTCCCTGGGCGTCAAAACCCATGTCCTTGAGGTATACGTTCTTGCCCAGCGCGGCATAGTCCACCGCCCTGGCAGGATGGGCAACTTCCAACAACGGCAGTTGGACCGCTGTCCCCTTTACGTTGGTCCAATTACGACCAAAGTCGGCCGACTGCAAATAGTAGAGATCTGTTCTTTTATCCACATTGCCATTAGGGTGGCGGTTAAAAAATGTCCCCATTACTTTTCCGTTAAACACAGCACTGGTTTGGTAGTGTCCGGATTTTTCCCCTTTTCTCTCGGCGATGGCGGCTAGCAATTGGTCCTGGGACCAATGAACGCCATCCTTGCTGGTTTCAAAATAGAGCTGGCGTACCCCTGTGTATTTGGTGAAAAAATGAAAGAATCCAAAATCGGTATTGCTGGGTTGTGGGTAAGTCATCTCCTCCTTTGTAATTTCAACAAATTGTTCAATGGAGTAGGGGAGTTTGCTCTTGTACTTAAAACCTGGTCTTCTGCTTCCCCGTCCGCTTATAAATACCCAGATATGGCCATCGTCATCTATCATTAGGGAAGGATTGTCATGGGGGTCGTCCACGCCATTTTTGTCGTATACTATCCTGGGTTTGGAAACCATGCCAGTGGTATGGTCATATTCCCCAATCATACAGAGGAGGTGTCTTTCGTTTTTGGCTGTGGTGCCCCCGTAAACAAAAAAGGTTTTTGCTACCTCAGGAGCATAAATGGCCAGGGGCAGGTGCTTGGCAGTATAGGTACCTAGGGCCCCGGAATATTTATCGCCGTATTGGTACTTCTGGTTCAGCTCGAACCAAATGCCCTTATAGCCGTCTATTTTGGTGTTGTTAAGGGGTTGTGCAAAGCTGTATCCAAACCAAAGCCCCATGACTAGGAGGAAAATAAAGTTGGGATTAAGCTGAAGTGGAGGGGTGGATTTTGGGGTATGTGTTTCTACTGTTGACTGGTGGTTGGTATGCGGCATAGGTATTGGCTGTTGCTCGGTTTTTTTTGCAAGCTATTTAACGGTTTTGGTTTTGTTGTCCTAGGAACATTGGGGGCTGCTCCCAATAAATTCTACTTCCCTATTCCAGTTGTGGTGTTGCCTGGAAGTGGGTAGCTGAATTTACAAGGGTTTAAATTACAATTTTTTATGATAATGGGGAACGGAATATCTTTTTCTTAATTAGTAGGGGCAGAGCAGGGTATTTTCTATCTTTGCCCCATGGTAAAAGAAGAAGTTTTGGCATTGGTAGATCAGGGGTTGATGCTACCGTTGATGGAGGAATTCTACACAATTCAGGGCGAGGGGTTCCACAAGGGAACTGCAGCCTATTTTATTCGTGTGGGCGGTTGTGATGTGGGGTGCCATTGGTGCGATGTAAAAGAGAGTTGGAATGCGGAGACACATCCTCCAACAGGAATAGAGCATATTGTGGACAATGCGGCCAAATATTCGGATACCATTGTTGTCACCGGGGGAGAGCCCCTCACCTGGGATATGGGACCACTTACGGCGGCCTTAAAGGCCAAAAACCTAAAGACCCATATTGAAACCTCTGGGGCCTATACCTTATCGGGAAGCTGGGATTGGATCTGTTTGTCGCCCAAAAAAAATAAACTACCGGAAGGGATTATCTATGACAAGGCACACGAGTTAAAGATGATTGTCTACAACAAGCACGATTTGATCTTTGCCGAGGAGCAGGCGGCCAAGACCAATAAGGATTGCATTTTGTACCTACAGCCAGAATGGAGTGTTAGGGACAAGGTTACTCCTATGATCGTGGACTATGTGATGCAGAATCCCAAGTGGAAGGTGTCCTTACAGACCCATAAATACTTGAATATTCCTTAGGGAAAGGAGCATTTTTGATTTGATGAACTTAAACAAGCTTTTGGCTTTTGCCTAGTGCCTAGTGCCTGACCACTTATTACTGTTCACTTACCACTGAAACCTGTCCACACTACATTTTTCTTTTGTCACCTCGACAGAGTCCCTTTTTTGGGGACGACGAGAGGTCGCACTTTTTTTGTTATGGGGTTAAGAGGTTAAAAGGTTATAGGGTTATAGTGTTATAGGGTTATATGGGAAAAGCTTTTGCCCCGACCCTAAAGGGCGGACTTTTTCTCCTTTATTTTATTTGTTTTGCTTCTGGCTAGTGCCTAGTGCCTGACAACTGTTCTCTGTTCACTTACCACTGAAACCTGTCCATACTACATTCTTCTTTTGTCACCTCGATAGAGTCCCTTTTTTGGGGACGACGAGAGGTCGCACTTTTTTTGTTATGGGGTTAAAAGGTTATAGGGTTATATGGGAAAAGCTTTTGCCCCGACCCTAAAGGGCGGACTTTTTCTCCTTTATTTTATTTGTTTTGCTTCTGGCTAGTGCCTAGTGCCTGACAACTGTTCACTGCCCACTGTTCACTGTTTCCGGTGTGCCAATACAGAGGGAGGCTGCCCGTTGAACGGATTTTGCATCCTGCCAATGGTCTTGGCCCCCATCCCAGAGGCCCGTATAACACTTTTGTCCCCATAGCGCTCCCTGATCTTATCCAAGGCATTGTACAGGCTTAGGATTTCTTCGGTATCATCAAATAGGTCTATCTGATAATGCCCTTGTACCAAATGACTAAAGCGAATACCAATTAGACGGATCAACAGTCTTTTGTTGTATAGGGTATTGAACAGTTCCAATATCTTGGGAATTAGGATGTGGTCTGCACTGGTGTATGGTACCTTTAGTTGTTTGGAGTAGGTGTTAAAGTCCGAAT
>CAXAVP010000181.1:0-8971 GCA_963972175.1 uncultured Arenibacter sp. | reverse complement strand
CGGCACCCGTCAGGCTTCCAACGTTTTCAACGGAATGGCCCCGGGCAACTATACCGCTATGGTATACGATACCTCCGGATCCGGTTGTGACGCACAGGTAACTGTTTCCCTGGAAACCGCTACACCGGTAGTCTTTACGGTTAACAAGGAAGATATATCCTGTAACGGTGGGGCAGATGGTTCCATTGAGGTTGTACTGGACGCTTCAAATGACAACCCGCCCTACACCTTTACATTGGACGATGGAACCAATCCGCCAACAACACAGAACAGTCCGCTGTTCGCCGGATTAGGAGCTGGAACCTATGACATTACCGTTACATCAGATAGGGGATGCTCGGATATTCAGAGCATTACTATTGATGAACCAAACCCAGTGGATGTATCCGCTACAGCCAGCAGTTTTGCCTGTAACGCAAATAACCAGGCCTCCCAGGCCGTTATAACCGCTGTGGGAACAGATGGTACGGCACCCTATACCTACAGTATAGATGGTACAAACTTCTTTACTTCCAATACATTTAATATAACCGATAATGGCAGTGATAGAACTGTTACCGTTACCATAAAAGATGATAATGGATGTACCGATGTTACCACTGTAAATATTAGTACTCTCAATACATTCACAGCCAGCTTAACACAGGATACGGCCATCTCCTGTGCCGGACTGGAAGAAGTGACCATAACGGTAAATGACAATGGCGATAACTCCAATGTATATACCTATCAGTTGTTACCTGTTGGCAATACCAATGCCACCCAAACAGCTACACCTACTTATAATACGGCCACTTTTAACTTAACTGCCGTAGGTAGCTATACATTTAGGGTAACCGATACAGCTACCGGATGTTATGTGGATACCGCAACTTATACGATTGCTCCTTACGATCTGATCAAAGTAAATGCTACGGCCATGAGCCCAGTAAGCTGTTTTGGGGATAATAATGGTTCCTTGCAAATCAGTGTTAGCGGCTATTCCGGACCATATAGCTATACCGTATATACCGATGCAGGTACAGCCACAGCCATTAATGGTACGGCCAATACCTCATCCAACCCACTGACCATTACCGGATTAACAGGAGGTAATTATTATGTAAGGGTAACAGAAACCAATGCTCCAATATGTTCTGAAGATTCCAATATCGTAAAAATTGTTTCTCCGGACAGGGCCTTAACAGCTGTTGTAGACCCAATTGCCAATGTTAGTTGTTCCAATGATCTGGGTGAAATACTGGTAGACCCTAGTGGAGGATACGCTCCTTACGCTATTGTATTAACCAATACTACCACCGCTCAGGTATATAATGCCAGCGATGTAAACAGTATGGTATTCACCGGACTTTCTGACGGAAACTACGATGTGGTAATTACAGACGCCAATGGCTGTATTCTTAACGATACGGAAACCTTGGTGCAACCCACTCCCATATCGGCAGATATTACTCCATTATCCACCACCTTGAGCTGTTTTGGCGATACCAATGGATCTATAAGTGCTACCAACATGAGCGGTGGGGAAGGAATATACCAATATCAACTAAACGTTTATGATCCTACGGCAACGGTGATTACCTATACCTCAGGTGGACAAACAAGTCCTGTATTCAACAATCTTGGGGCAGGAATCTATAGTATAACTGTATCCGATGGTTGGGGATGTGATGTTGAAACCGTACAGGCCACTATAAACGATCCTGCTGAAGTTTATGCCTCATTGGTTAGAACTAGTCCACTAAGTTGCGAAAACGACGCAGAATTGGAGTTAACGGCCTATGGAGGAACCGGACCCTATGAATACAGTGAAGACGGTATAAACTCCCTACCAATGAGCGGTGGCAATACCCATACCTTTAGCGTAACCGCAGGTACCTACCGCTATTACGTACAGGATTCCTTTGGTTGTAAATCTATTTTATCCAACGAAATAACAGAAGATGCCATTGTGCCACTGACTGTAACCATCGATACCTCGGCCGCAATAATCAACTGTAATGGGGATAATACGGCTATAATCACTGCCAAGGCAGATGGAGGTTTGGGCAATTATCGTTATGAGCTTTTTACCGATGCGGCATTGACCACTAGTATTGCAGGACCACAGGTATCCGGCAGCTTTAACAACCTGAATGTTGGTAGCTATTTTGTAAGAGTTACAAGTGATGATTGTGTAGTGGTTTCCAACGAAATACAGATAACGGAACCAGCGCCATTGGTTGTAGATGATTCCTATACCAATGTAAGCTGTAATGGCGCCTATGACGGTAGTATTACGGTTTCCTTAAGTGGTGGTTCTGGTGGATATCAATATGCCATTTCACCTAACCTGGACAAATTTGATACCGTTAATACCTTTACGGACCTAGCGCCTGGCGACTATACTATCATAGCACAGGATGTAAATGGATGTTTTGAACTATTGAGATATACCATATTGGAACCGGCCCTAATAGAAGTCTTGCCAACTACTACTCCCGAAATTTGTATAGGTAGTGAAGATGGATCGGTTTCTTTATCCATAAGCGGGGGAACAGCACCTTACAGCACAAGTATCAATTCTACATCTGATGCCGACTTTGTACAGGACAGAACACAGTTTAGTGGTTTGGCAGCCGGTACGTATGCAGTATTTGTAAAAGATGCCCAAGGTTGTATGACCAACCTTGCCGTAACCATTGAGCCGGGAGTTATTCTAAACGCCACCGTTACGCCTATCTATGAATGTACAGCTGCCACTCCGGACAACTACTTGGATGTAGTCTTGGAAGATCCCAACGTAGCCCAGGATGTAATGTATGCCTTGGATTCTACTGATCCGAATGATATGGTTCTGGAACCTAATTTTTCCAACATGGCAGCGGGAAGCCATTATCTGGCCATTGCACATGCCAACGGTTGCGTAATGACCATAGATTTTGAAATAGAAGACTTTGAACCCTTGTTGCTTACTTTGGAACAAAATAATCTTAACGAAATAACTGCAGTGGCCAGTGGAGGCCAATCAGAATATACCTTCTATTTTGAGGATAAGGATAATGGTGATGACAACACCCATTATATTAAAGAGACCGGAACCTATACCGTAAGGGTAGTGGATGCTAATGGATGTGAAGCCACGGCTGAAATATTTATGGAATTTATTGACATTGAAATCCCTAATTTCTTTACCCCGGATGGCGATGGCCGAAACGATTTCTGGCAACCAGAAAATCAGGAAGCCTTCCCAAAGATACTAACTATAATTTTTGACCGTTATGGTAGGGAGGTTTACAGAATGGGACTAAATGATAAAGGCTGGGATGGTATTTACCATAATACAGAATTGCCCACCGGAGATTATTGGTATGTGATAAAATTAAAAGGAGAAGACGACGACAGGGAATTTGTTGGACACTTTACCCTTTACAGATAAAGAATTTAACAAAATATAAAATGCGCAGTAAACTATTCACCTTTGTGTTGCTATTAAGTACACTGATATCCCATGGTCAGGAGCTTAATTCGCCTCAGCTATCACAATATTTGGCCGACAATCCCTTTGTGCTCTCCCCTACCTATGCGGGTATTGGCGATCATGTAAAGATTAGACTGAATGGATTGGCACAATGGGTGGGAATCAAGGATGCACCCAGAACCCAATCCTTGGCCGCAGATATGAGACTAGGTGAAAAATCGGGAGTTGGATTGTTTTTATACAATGACTCCAATGGGTATACCAAACAACAGGGTGCCCGTATTTCCTTTGCCCACCATTTAACTTTAAATCGCTATGAAGACGAGTTTTTATCATTTGGGATCTCCTATAACTTTAATCAATTTAGACTGGACGTAGAAGAATTTATGGATGCCGGTTTTGACCCGGGCGTTACCGATGACCGCTCTACCTCCAACCACAATTTTGACGTAGGTTTACTGTATAGAAAAAATTCATTCTATTTTAGTGTAAACGCCTCCAACCTCATCAACAAGGATGTCTATATTTTTGATCCTATTTATGAACCCAATAAACTTAGGAATTTTTATGTCTATACTGGATATCGCTACAAGAAATCCAGAAATAGCAATATGGAAATAGAACCATCCATACTCTATAAAATTTTTGAAAGTGATGGGAGATCGGAAGCCGATTTAAACCTGAAATTTAGATGGTATGATTTTGAAGATTATTACTATGCAGGAGTTACCTACCGTTTCCTAAACGATCAGATAGGAAGACCTCTTTATATAGCGCCCCTGGCCGGACTTAAAAAAAGTAATTTCTACTTTGGATATTCCTATCAGATTATTCTAAACGAGATTCTTGGATATAGCACCGGAACCCATGTAATTACCATAGGGGTAGACCTATTTCAAGGGATAAGTAATTGTAGATGTACCTACTAAACCATAAAATCCATAAATTTTCCTTCATTGCCGCTAGATTAAATTAATTTTGTCTAAAAATTATATAGCAGTGGGAAAAGTTAAGGTAAACACCATAAAAGTATATGCACATCACGGTTGTCTAAAAGAAGAGACCATTATTGGCTGCGATTACCATGTAGATGTTGTAGTAGATGCCGATTTAAAAAAAGCTTCCCTAACGGATGAACTTTCCGAGACGGTAGATTATGTACATATAAATCACATCGTAAAAGAAGAGATGGCCACTCCGTCCAAACTCTTGGAACATGTGGCCCAGCGCATTATAAACAGATTATTTGCCGAAATATCCATGGCACAAAAAGTTAAGGTTGCGGTATCTAAAATAAACCCTCCCATTGGAGGCGATGTAAAAGAAGTTACCGTAATACTTAAATCCAAAAGATAGTCGTTTTAGTTTTTGAAACATAAAAAAAGTATTACCTTTGCACTGAAAATAGGGCATTGTGGCCGAGTGGCTAGGCAGAGCTCTGCAAAAGCTTGTACAGCGGTTCGAATCCGCTCGATGCCTCAAAAACCTTCATCATAATTGGTGAAGGTTTTTTTTGACCCATTGGAAAGGATCATCCTATAAAACAATGAATCAAAAAAAACAGTATGCCCCTATTCCCTAATAAGTTCCAAACCCTTTTCTATATTCAGTTGGTCCTTGGGGAGAAATCCCTTTATAATCAATATCAATCCACAAATAAGGAGAATAACACCCAAGCCTTTCTTTACCAATAGGATACGTCTTTTAGTTAGCTTTTTTCTCAATTGTTTGGCCAATAAAATTTTAAAAATATCGGTAACAAAATAGGCTCCGATCATGGCGGAAAAGAAAATTATAAGTCGGTTGGGATCACTGTCCAAACTAGGTCCGACCACTATTATAATACCAAGCCAAAAAACTAGAACGCCTATATTTATAAAGTTCAATAAAAACCCCTTTATAAACAAACTTAGGTAACCGCCTTTGGTAATTCTTATTTTCTTTTCCTGTACTAGGCTTTCCTTTTTAAAGACATTGGTGAGTCCGTAGATCAATAAAATGGTACCTCCAAAAACGTAGAGACCTGGGTGATTACTAAGGTTTTCCAACAATTGAAAACTACTAAAATATGCTAGTGAAATAAATATAACATCGGCAACGATAACACCTAAATCAAAACACAGCGCTGCTCTAAACCCTTTAATTGCACTGGTTTCCAGAAGTACAAAAAAAACAGGACCTATCATAAAGCTTAATAAAAAGCCCAAAGGAATTGCTGCCTGTACGTCTTCCATCATAAAAATTAAGCCTTACATTCTGATAATTTTACCGCCAAAAACTGTCTTCTCCTCCATTTTGGTAGGATTGCCATAGACCAAAACCTCGCCTCCTGCCTTTACTGCCGCCTTCACATAATCTGTGGCAAAAACCTCTGCCCTAGATCCGGCATTTACATTTACCGTGCTAAATTTTGTCTTAAAATCCTTTCCTTTATACACCCCACCAGTATTGATCTGAACATCCTGATTCTTAGATAATCCTGTAGCGGAAATAACGCCTCCTGTAACACTCTTTATAAGCATTTGCTCTACCTCTGCATTAATGATCAATTCTCCACCTTCTTGGGCTTTTAACTCCAAAACATCTTGTTTTATAGGTTCTTTGGATGATATTCTGGCATCCTCATTGGTGTCTATTATAACAAGTTTCTCCGTATAATACAAATCCACAAAAGTTCTGTATCCACTAAAGAGTTTATTTATTTCCATACGTATCTTTAGCACACCGTCGTTATTAACAATAGCCACATTACTGGTGTTGGCCCCAGTGATCACTGCCTTATTTACATCAGCTTTAATAAGATTTACCGAAAGTCCGTCAAAAGCCTTTACTTCTTGAAAAACCTGTAAATTCTGTGTAACCTTTTCATTTTGAGACCTTATGGAATGGGTACCAATAAGAAACAAGAGCATTATTATTAATTTTTGTTCCATCTTGTTAGATCTATAGTTTAAAAGCTCCAATACCATGACCAAATTTTTGTTCTCTGAAATCCGGAGTATTCCTGAACTTCAATAGATGTCCATATAGGTACGCTGCGTCCGTATAAAAACAAAAACTTACTCATTTTTCCCCAGTAGGGAAAAATCCAAATGCCTTTTTATTAAATCTGTACTTTTTACCATGACTACCACCTCATCTCCCAACTGATAGGTTTTATTGGTTTTTTCGCCAACAATGGCATATTCCTTTTCATCAAAGGTATAATAATCATCCTTTATATCTCTAATACGTACCATGCCTTCACATTTGTTCTCCACAATCTCTACATAAAGGCCCCATTCCGTTACTCCGGAAATAACACCAACAAACTCCCTGTCCTGGTGGTCTTCCATAAACTTTATCTGCATGTACTTAATGGAATCCCGTTCCGCATTGGCGGCCAAACTTTCCATATCCGAGGAATGTTTGCATTTCTCCTCATATAATTCAGCCTTTGGAGCTTCGCCCCCATCCAAATAATGTTGTAACAGTCTATGTACCATCACATCAGGGTACCTTCTAATTGGGGAGGTAAAATGCGTGTAATAATCAAAGGCCAATCCGTAGTGCCCTATATTATCCACGGTATAAATAGCCTTGCTCATACTTCTAATAGCCAAGGTATCTACTAAATTTTGTTCTTTTTTACCCTTCACATCCTCCAAAAGCTGATTTAAGGAATTACTGATAGATTTTTTATCCTTAAAATTAAGCTTATGTCCAAAACGCGATATAATAGTGTTCAAAGCCATTAATTTATCCTCATCCGGATCGTCATGAACCCTATATACAAATGTCTTGACCGGTTTTTGTTTGCCTATAAAATGGGCAACCTTTCGGTTTGCCAATAACATAAATTCCTCTATAAGTTTATTGGCATCCTTGGACTCTTTAAAATAAACCCCTTCAGGTTCCATCTTTTCATTTAGATTAAAGCGTACTTCTATTTTATCAAAAGAAATAGCCCCTTCTTTCATGCGCTGTTCACGCATAATCTTGGCCAATCTATCCATGGTCAAGGTAGCATCTACCACCTCTTTGTCTACGGTATAAGCACTTTCCCTTATAGAAATTTCCTTGGGTATATCACCCTTGTTGGTTTCTATTATATGCTGTGCCTCCTCATAGGCAAATCGTTCGTTCGAATTAATTACCGTTCGTCCAAACCACTCTTTTTTAATTACCGCATTATCATCTATTTCAAAAATGGCAGAAAAGGTATATTTTTCTTCATTAGGCCTAAGGGAACAAGCATTATTACTTAAAACCTCTGGCAACATTGGCACCACTCTATCTACCAAATAAACCGATGTGGCCCTATCATAGGCCTCATCATCCAAAATGGTATCGGGAAGTAGGTAATGTGATACATCTGCAATATGGATCCCTATTTCATAATTACCATTTTCCAATACTTTAAAGGAAAGGGCATCATCAAAATCCTTGGCATCCTTGGGATCTATGGTAAAGGTCAAGGTTTCCCTTAAATCCCTTCTTTTGGAAATTTCCTCTTCTTTAATACTGGTATCCAACTTATTGGCATACATCTCTACCTCCACAGGAAACTCGTAAGGTAAGCCATATTGGGCCAAAATAGAGTGTATTTCGGTATTGTGCTCTCCTGGTTTTCCCAATACTTGGACAATAGTTCCATAGGGCGAATCGGCTTTTTCTGGCCAATCGTTGATTTCTACCATTACCTTATCCCCATCCTCTGCTGTTGATATCTTGTTTTTTGGTACAAAAATATCGGTATACATTCGGTAATCGGTCGGTCTCACAAATGCAAAATCTTTTTGCATATCAACAATACCCACAAAGGTATTTTTGTTTCGGGACACTACCTTGGTAATCTCCCCTTCCAATTTTTTACCTCTTCTTCGTGGAAATATATATACTTCCACTATATCATTATGAAAAGCCTTCTTTAGTTTGTTAAAAGGTACAAATACATCATCTTCCATACCTTCCACTACTATATAGGCATTGCCCCTTCCTGTAATATCAACCTTTCCAGTATGATAGGTCTTGGTAGAAACGATGGCCTTATAAGACCCTCTTTCTTCCTCCAAAATTCTTTTCTTTTCCTTTAACTCTACCAATCTCTTGATAAGACTATTTCTTTCATTGGCATCCGTTACACCAATCTTGGCTGCTATTTGTTTATAATTAAAGGACTTTTCCGGTTCCTTTTCAAGAACAGTAAATATACCTTTGGTAATTTCGTTTCTTCTTTGATTTTTACTTCTTTTTTTCTTTCTCGACATTAACTCTTTTATTTTTGGAAAATTACGAATTATAATCCATTGTACTTCATTTCCAATTTTAAGTTTACTTCTTGATCAATGGATGTTGTTATCAACATATATAATATATATTCTTTTTTTTTTTTTAAAATTTAAAATTAAATGGTGGTTATTATAGCTTGTTAATAGTGGAAATAAAAATATGCCAATATGTTTGTTTTTTTGTGGGGAAGAAGTTTATTGACAATTTATATTGGAGGTAAGGATTATAAATCAATAACTT
>CAXAVP010000180.1:0-9119 GCA_963972175.1 uncultured Arenibacter sp. | reverse complement strand
TCATGTATAGTTTTAAGTGAAATTGAATCGGATTTACTCGAGTATGTACAAACAAATAGAGTAAAAAAAATAAAACTAGTCCGATTGAAGAATCTTTATTTTGATTTGAATAAGGAGATAAAGATTATCGCATCAAGATTAAAGGAGTTAAACAGCAATAAGAATGATGTATTAGAAAATTTTTACTCTGACATTATCGATGATTTAGAACGAAAGCAAATTACTCACAGCGAAAAACCCGAAATGCTTTCTAACGCGGCCGAAATTAAAAAGGATTTTTTGGACTTCATTAAACCAAAGGTAATTGTACCGCACGTTTCGTTTAGGGGTCTTTTTAAAGATGGTCAATATGAAAAGGCAATAAAATGCTTGATTGAAAATATGGTACTAGAAGACAATGGAAATGGAACTTTTGAGTTCATTGCATCTAAAGATATTATTCGAGAACCACAAAAGGGTATTTGCACTCTTTATATGTCCTTAGATCATCTTGGATATTTGAAACCCAACAAACTTAATGGTGTCCAAAAATCATTGTTATTATCAAATACTTTTATCTGCCCAATGATTGATAAGAACCCATTAATTAATAAAAAAAATTATAGCGATGCCAAGAAGGAAAGGTTTAGTGACAGTCCATATTTAAAATTTTATAGCACCATTCTTCCCAAAATACACAATTAACAGACTAATTATGGTTACTTCGGTTACTGTAACTGTGTAACTATATTTCAACCCCATTACCTTATAGTTTTGCCCTCAAGTAGTTTAAAAACTTAGGCAAAATGAATAATCCATTTGATGTTTTACTTCAAGAAATTAGGGATACAAGGGCGGAAATATCCGAGATCAAAAAAATATTTCCTAAAAGAGA
Source organism: uncultured Arenibacter sp. (assembly GCA_963972175.1). Taxonomy (GTDB): domain Bacteria; phylum Bacteroidota; class Bacteroidia; order Flavobacteriales; family Flavobacteriaceae; genus Arenibacter. The sequence continues at coordinate 8,245 of CAXAVP010000180.1, read as the reverse complement.
ATCAATAAAAAGGTATTCGCCCCAGGAGGTTGCAGATGCTACCGGGGTAAGTGTCCAAACAATTTGGAACGCCATAAAGGATGGGCGTATTCACGCGAAAAAATTCGGGAAGCGTTATCTAATAACCGTGGATGAGTTCGACCGCGCATGTTCTGAAATAAAGACTATTAAGTATAAAAGATCCTAGTCGATTATATATGACAATCGACCATACCAAAATATTAGTCTTTGATCGAGCGGAAATAGAAAGGATTTACAACAATTCTATTTTGATTTTTCATAATTACAATGAAAAGTTGAGCCACCTCGATTCTGAAACAATTTTGACCAAAAAGACCAAAGTTTATAGAGGGATTTTGTTTTGTTTTTTTGAAAACAAATTGGAAATACTATTTAGGCCCCATTATTTTTTCAATAACAACCTACATAATGCCAACGACTTTAGTGTTAGCAATTGTATCGATGTTATAAATGAGTTTATACGCCAATTTGAAATATCAGACTTTACCCTTTATAACATTGTCAATATTGAATTTGGGGTAAATTTTCTATTTCCTGACTATGGAAAAGACTTGGTGACCTTCACGGAATATCATAAAAAAAACCAATTTAGAACTGATAGCGAATTGCCGTACAGTAAAAAAAGTTATTCTATTGACCGCCGCGGACGGGCCAACAGCTATAAAATTATTAAGCTTTATTGTAAAGGGTTGCAGTTTCCCGAATATGCAAATGTAAACACATTAAGATTAGAGGTTAAAAGCAAAAAATCAGCCTACATAAATGATCTAGGTATTAAAAACATTGGGGATTTGTTGACCCCTGATGTGTATAAAACCCTAAAAGATGAATTATTATGCGTGGTTGGTGGGTTTTTAATCCTTGATAGGAAAATTGAGTTGGAAAAATTGACCATACGCGAAGCTAATAAACTAAAGGAGTATTTAAATACACATACCTGGTTTGAAGCATTGCAAAAAGGGAGGAATGAGTATTCGCGTAAACGTAAAAGGTATTTTGAATATTTAGAGAAAGCCGGCCGTAATGTACATAATGAATTGTATTTGGTCATTGCCGAAAAACTTGAATCTTTACAATTAAAGGAAATCGAAAAGGGTGCAAATTTCCCGACTAATTCGAAAACCCAAAAGGGTGCAAACTTCCCTATTAATATAATGGAAATATGCACCCATCTACCTAATGAAGTTATTGACTTATCCAAAGAACAAAAAGACGTGTTGAAAAGATACGGCTATGGTGTGTTAAACTATGACCGGGAGGAACGCGAAAAAATGACCGAGAATGAACGCGCTTTGATTAATAGCCTAAATAAGCAACTTGCATGGATTAGTCGCGGTGATAGGGCTTTGGTAGATGGCAATCCCTACAAGTTCCCCAAAAGACACCGTAAAGGCTTTGCGACCGCTAAATTAAAACGCTCAAACAACTACGCCATGATATACCTGGTTGAATGTGGGGTACCAACAGGTAGACAACACGCCACCATAAACAAAAAGGTTAAAAAAGCTATTAGCGTGGATTATGGCAATAGGATAGCCTTTTGGATGCAATTGTCCAGCATTATAGAAATGGCCCGCGAAAAGTATGCAGTTGGCGTCGATCCAATAACTTTTTTAAATGAAGTCAACCGTACTCGAAGTATAGACGGTCTAGGTCAATTTCATACCCAAAAATACAAGAGATATTATGAAGAAGTCAAATAAAAAAACTGATCATTCAATGGTGTGTTTGATAATGGAAGCCTTTGACTATATCCAAGATCTATTTGATAGCCCGTTAACGACCGTTCAAAAGGAACTGATATTGGCCGGTGGTTTAACAGCCCTAACGCAAATGCTGTTAAAGGAGCCATTTGGGGAATGCTCCTTATCGGTGTTATATGATGAAGCCACACTAAATACTGAAATAAGGGAATTGATAGAGGATGTACCAGACATGTGGGAGTTGTTGGAAGTGGAAAACAGTTTTTAAAGTTTTCGGCAGCGAAACCAAAGCATAAATTATTAATTAAAATCAAATTCAATGGAATTACTAAAAACGAGTAAATCAGTAGGTTTTAAACCAATTTTCCTGTTCACCGATCATGAAGGTATTGAAGTAGACAAAGGGAGAAAGGAAACCGCGTGCAAACTTTATAACAACGCGTTAGTTGAGTGTGAACGGGTATTGGAAAGGAAATTGGACAAAGCAGAGATTGAAAAGATATTAAAAAACCGGTTTGATGGTTTTATGGAATTGGTGTTGGCCCAAATAGGGTTCCCAAATGCTTCGATGGAAAGTGCTTTTGGTCTAATCGGGAAAGATCCGGGACCAGTTAAAACGGCCATTGAGAAAATTGGAAGTTTCGATTTGACCGAAATGGAAATAACATCCAAAGGAATTGAGTTAAAGAACTCATTTTTAAAAGACTTGGAACGTAGCCGAACCTACTATACAACAAACGAAAGGCAGAATAAAGCCATGGCAATCGCTAACGATTTAAGTGCGGTATTAAATAGGGCTATGCAAGCCGATTTACTAGCCAAAATTGACCAAGGAGAAAATTCATTATGGAATAATATGGATCATTGGAGTAGATCACTAAAGGGCCTGGTAACAATTCAAGATGGAAAGGTGGTCCCCAATGTTGTGGAAATTTGGCGTATTAAGGAATAAACCAGCCATATGCGTGCAGCTATAAAATTAAATCTTGATATGTGCATTGCCCTTAATGATCTTACTAGATTACGAAACGGCGAGCGCCCAATTAAAACTATACATCGGTTGGCATTGGTAATTGAAACCCGCTACGACTTGGACTATGATATAATTAAATATCAAATGTACAAAGCCCAAAAGAAGGGATACAAACAACATAATAAGGTTGAAGGGTTAGAAGTATTGATCGAAAAGATTTGTTTGGTGTTGGGGGTAACCCGTGACGATCTAGTTAATGAGATAGGACATTGATGTTGGTGATAAAACAATTAAGGTACTGTAAAGCAAACTGCATTGGCGGGGAGTATGTTGCGCGTGCCGACTTTAATACACATTACCCATTTTTTGAGCCTGTAACAAAAGTTGTAACACAATAGAACAAAAATTGTTACAAAAGATGATGTAACACTAAAAAACAGAAAGTAATATGCCATTATTAAAACCAAAGGAATTTGCCATGGCCGTTGGCGTACCTTACAACACTTTGCGCCAACACATACGCCGCGGAAAGGTTTTTAAATCCGGTGAATATATAGACACCCAATTTGCCGCTAACAAAGAATATATTGCAGATCAAACCGAGGGTAAAGGTATTGACCTGGATTTAGTGCCTATTTCAAACAAAGGCAATGTTTCTAGCAATGGCCAAAAGGCTTCGGTTAATTTGGCACGACCCGAAATACAACATCCAAAGGAAACCAACGGTATCTACTCGCGAAAACGGTTTGCAGATGTGCTAAAGACCGAAAAGGAAATTGAATTGAAAAACCTACAAATCGAAAAAATAAGAGGGGAGTTAATGCCGGTTGAAATGGTGCAAAAAATAATGGTTATTAACATTCAAAGTGTGTTCCGGGAGTTCGAAAGCGGGTGTGAAAATATCGCGTCTGTTTATTGTGAAATTTTAGGAGGGGACCGTGACCACTTGGCCCGCATGGTTAAAGAAATGCGCCAGGTATTACAGGACAGTATTAAAAACGCCAAAGACAAATCTAAGGTCGAAATTCAAACCATAATAAAGGACTATGCGGTAACAAGGAGCCGCGGACAACGCAAATAATTATTAATTTTTAAAATAGAAACAATGAACATTGAGCAATTAAAACAGAACCACCCGGAAACGTACAACAGTATTTTTAATTCCGGTGTGGCCCAGGAGCGGGAGAGGGTAGAATCTTGGATGGATTACGCCGATACCAATTTGGATGAGGTTAAACATGGGATAACATCCGGAAAAGAACTAAACAATGACGTGGAGGAATTTTACCAGGAAATAGATTCTAGGATCAAAAATAATTGAACTTTAATTAAATTGTTCATTACTAGTTAATTACTTCTGATAGCTATAAGATTAATACCTTCCCGAAATAGTTATTTTTGTAATGCTAGTGTTGAATTGATAAAGCTTTTAGAGAAATAACTTTAAATCAAATTCAATGGCAGCAACAATTAAAATTCCTGCAGAATTTAGGGCAATTGATAAATTCACCCACATTTTTAAAAAAATGACCATGGGTGTTTCAAAGTTTTCTATTGCGGGAATATCTTCAATCAAAAGGTTTGACCATGCGGTTAGTGGTGTCTTTTCAAGGATGGGAAGGTTAACACAGTTAACCCTTGGGCTTGGCATAGGTACATTATTTGCAAGTGGAGTTGGCGGGATACGGGACTATGAAGCCGGCTTGATCGGTGTTTCTAAAACGACCGGCATTATAGGTAATGACCTGGCAGAGTTTAGCAAAGAAATATTAAATACCTCTAAAAATCTTCGCGGTATTTCACCGGATAAGTTATTGGAACTTGGAGGGGTTGCCGGTCAATTGGGAGTTACTGGAAACGCAAATATTTTAAAATTTTCGGCCACATTGTCAAAGCTTGAAAAAGCGTCGGACATCCAAGGCGCAGCCGGGGCCGCGTCAATTGCACGATTATTGACAATTACCGGAGAGGGTGTTGGGGTGGTTGATCGTTTTTCGTCTGCCTTAGTCGGTTTGGGCAACACGTCCGCAGCCACGGAATCCGAAATATTAGGGGTTGCTAGTGAAGTAGCTAGGGCCACAGCGGCATATAAATTACAATCCACTCATATATTAGGAATTTCGACCGCGTTAAAATCGTTAGACGTAAGGCCGGAAGCTGCAGGAACCGCAGTTGGTAAGGTATTCAGGGCCGTAGAAAATGCTACAATAAAGGGTGGTAAAACTTTGACAGCGTATGCCAAGGTAATGGGATTGACATCAAATGAAGCTAAAGAAATATTTACATCGGATAAGGTTGCAGCGTTTACAGCATTGATCAAGGGGCTTAATAAAATAAGTAACCAGGGGGGGAGCGTATCCAAAACATTGTCCGTGTTGGGGTTGAGCGGTGAAACCGTATCGAAAGGGATCATTCCATTAGCGACCAACTTTAAGTTGTTGAATGAAAAACTGACATTGGCTAATTCTGCATTTACCAAGAATATAGATTTGAACAACGAGTTTTCGGCCGCATCAAAAACCGTTAACACCGCATTGGATACGGTAAAAAATAGTTTTAATAATGTGTTGATAAGTACGGCAACCGCAGGGAGTGGGTTAAGTAAGGTGCAAGGTACATTATTTTTTGTGGCGGATCACATGGAAACCATTGTGGCCGTTGGCGCCGGTCTAATTGGCACCTTTGGAGTTTTAAAGGGATTGGTTTGGGGCTCACAAGCTGCATTTGCGGCCTATAATGTTGTTTTGGGTGTTCATGGTGCTTTAAGTAGTGCCGCGTCCATTGCCATTGGCCAAAATGCCATTAGTTTGGCTGCTTATAAAACTGTAATGGCCGTAACTACCGCCGGCACCTGGTTGGCTACCACGGCAACCACCGCGTTTGGGGTGGCCTTAAATTTAGGGTTATGGCCTATATTGGCCATAATTGCGGCTATTGGTGCATTGGTGGCTATATTCTATTATTGGGATGAAATAACCGCGTGGTTTGGTAAACAATGGAAAGCGTTTACCGGAATGATCGGTGCGGCATGGGACAATGTTGTTAAGTGGTTTCAGGAGTTCGATTTTATGGCCTTTTTTAAAGGAATAGGGCAAAGCATACTAAAATTCATGTTAATGCCCATGAGGGGCATTTTAACCCTGTTATCCAAAATTCCTGGTAAGATTGGGCAAATGGCCAATTTTGGATTGGATAAAATAGGAGATTTGACCGGTAGTGTTGAGGTTAATGACAAACGCAAAGTGTTGGATGGTCCGGACGTCAAAGCGGAACAAAGCCGGCAATCATTACGGGATTCTATGATGCGGGGTAGTATAGACCTAAATATTAGGGACAAAGGTAACAACGTGGAATCCGCAAAAGCCAATGGACCGGTGGCAATACCGATCAAGGTTACCAATACCCAGGGAGCAAATTAAATACTCATTGTCCATTTTTGTTTTTGATTGGAAAGACCGCTAATTATTGGCGGTCTTTTTTAATTTGGAAAATTCACAATATATTAATTCACACCGCAGCGAAAATTATTATAAGTCCACTGATAGAGTAATCTATTATAGAGGTTGGACTTTGAGTTTTCCGCCAATGTCGATTAAAAGTAAAAAACTGTTAGTGTAAAAAAATTTGGTTTATGAAAGTCCCTTGGAAAAAGCAAGTTGTTAACAACCAGTTGATAATCAAACAAAAATCAATAAATCGATTAGACCTATCGTGCTATATTTGTTATAATTAACAAAAAAATATTTTAAAATGAGCAAGTTTGATGAATTATCAATAGCTGACTTGATAGCAGCAGAAGAGTATGTGCAAAAATTAAAAAATGAACGTTCGGAAGATTTGAAAAGTCAAGGTATCGACATAAAAGATGATAATGGTTATGAATCCTGGGATAAATTGAGTTATGATATACATACACATCTTTTTTCAAGATTGGTTAAATTAAAAAATAAATAAAGTATGTCGGCACAGAATTACACGCAGGCAATGAGATATGAAATGTTTATTCGGAATGCATTTAATTGTCCTCGTGGCAATCGTAATGGTGCCGACTTAAACTTTATGAACAATACTATGACAATGGAAGATGGTGAGACCTTTGCCAAACATCTTGGTTCATTTGAAAAGCAATTTGAAAAAGTTCAAAATTATATTTCAAAAGCCTTAATAAAATTATCAAAAACTAAACCTTATTCAAAGGAATCTAATTTTTTTAATTTACTAAACAAAGAACTGGAATTTTGTTCAACCACAAAGGACTTAATGGAAATCGTAGATAATGCAGTAAATAAAATGCACTTGTTAAATGAAAAATAATACTAAGCTTTTATTTGAGGGGGTAGTATATGGCCATCTGATTTTGTTGAAATAGTCCATCTAATACACAAAACTAATTTAGATTTATCCTAAATCTCCATTAACCAACTAATAAATAATTTGTGAACTAGATTGTCAACCACAATCAAAAAAGCCCATAAACATGACGTCTATGGGCTTTAACCGTGGAGAATACCGGAGTCGAACCGGTGACCTCTTGCCTGCCAGGCAAGCGCTCTAGCCAGCTGAGCTAATCCCCCATATTTGGCTGCCGCAAAGAAAATACTTTTTCTAACATTATCAAAGTACTATTTGCGCTTATTGCAATATTATTAGTCTTTTTTCACACTTAGTACCAAAACTGGCACCGCTGCGTAAAATTCTGACTTTGGGATGGTATTTTTTTCCCATAATTTCTTAAAAAAGCCTCGTTTTCTCCTAAATACACAAAGTAGATCTGGATGTTTTGCCTCAAAATGTTGCAATACCCCTAAATAAGTAGAGGGGTTTTCGGACTGGGTAAGCTCAGAACTCAAACCCATTAATGACATATTTATTTTTAGATCGTCTTTGGTATATCCTGGGGTTTTTACAAATAGCAAACTTATTCTTGAATCAAATTTCTTTTTGATCTCTATTAAAGGATTTAGAATACTCTTATCTTTTAAAACTCCCGATTTAAAGGCTGTCAATATAGTTTTAAAGGGTCTGTAAACAGTTCCTTTGGGTACTATTAAGGTGGGTATATCGGTCTGCTTTACAATTTTACCGGAGGTGTTGCCCAAATACAACTCTTCCTGTATATCATTGCTTCTGGGCGCCATTATAATCAAATCTATTCCTAGGTCTTTATCTATATCCTTTAGTCCGTTTACAATATCACCCTTGTAGGTGGCTATCTTGATCATCACATTTTTTGCATCCACTTGGTCAAGAACTCCTTTTATATGCTCTTTGTTGTTTACTGAGAGTTTTTCACTGATGTTTGCCAAAGAACTTGCGCTAGAGCTAACACTAAACACTTCCATTATATAAATATTGGAACCAAATTCGGTCGCAAAGTCTACAGCATATTGTAAGGTTTTATGTGCCCTTTCAGAGGCTCCAATTGGAACAAGGATATTTTTCATTGGTTTCTATTTAATTTATTGTTGGTCAGATGTATGGCGCCATATAAATCATTTTGGTCGGTCTCCAAAATTCGTACGGCACATTACATGTGTTTGGTTATAGT
>CAXAVP010000179.1:0-9182 GCA_963972175.1 uncultured Arenibacter sp. | reverse complement strand
TTTCAAAATCCTAAACATAAAAAAAGAGACTGCCTTTTTAGACAGCCTCTTTTTTTGTACATATTTTAAACTTGGATTAATTTTGCCGCTATGAACAATGATATTAAAGAAGGAAAAACCACGGCAATCGTGGCCTATATGACCATGGTGGGAGCGCTTATCGCCATCTCCATGAATTCTGATCCAAAGAACGATTTTGCCCGTTTTCACACAAGACAGGCTTTTGGACTCCACCTAATTTTTCTTGGATGTGCTATATTTTTAAGCAACTGGTACAGCGAATATGCCTGGTACGGACTTTATGTATTCTATATTGTATTATGGTTCTACGGGTTCTTGGGAGCTTTAAACGGAAAAAAGCAAGAAGTTCCAGTTCTTGGCCCTTACTTTCAAAAATGGTTCACTTTTATCTCTTAAAATGACAACAGCACCGCTATCTTTAGAACACCTAATAAGACCCTCCAATCTTGGCAGTGGCAAACCTCCTGTATTATTTATGTTTCACGGTTATGGCAGCAATGAAGAGGATTTATTCTCCTTTGCCCCAGAACTTCCAAAAGAACTTTGCATCATATCCGTAAAGGCCCCCTACCCTATGCAGCCTTATGGCAATGCTTGGTATGCCATTAACTTTGATGCCGATCAAGGTAAGTGGAACAACGAAGAACAGGCCGTACTATCCAGGGACAAAATAAAGATCTTTATTGAAGAAGCCTGTAGTACCTACGGACTGGACGCCAATAACGTAACCCTTCTTGGGTTTAGCCAAGGTAGTATTTTGAGTTATGCCGTGGCCCTTTCATACCCAGATATGGTGAAAAATGTCGTAGCCCTAAGTGGATATATCAATAAAAACTTACTATTGGAAAACCATAGGGACCACAACTTCCAGGGCTTAAGTATCTATGCGTCACACGGTAGTGTTGATCAGGTAATCCCGGTTTCTTGGGCACAAAAAACCCCAGAGATATTAGATGACCTGAATATTACACACGTTTACGAAGAATTCCCTGTTGGCCATGGGGTGGCACCACAGAATTTTCACTCCTTTAATAACTGGCTACAAGATAAAATTTAATGGCTTCGGGTATACAATAAGTGGTCAATCAAAGAAAAATCGACCCCTAAATTATCCTTAAGCTCATATTTCACCAATAGCTCTCCCCAATATTTACCATCGGAGAAATCGGCCAAGATCCACTTATGGTTCAATACCTTAATTTTGTTGATCTTAAAATCACTTTCCATGCCCTCGTAGGGAATAAGTGGATTATCGCCCTTACTTTCATTGGTTTCCAATAATTTATCCGATAGATAAAGTGTAGGGTCGTTTAATTGCAAATGATCATAGTATGCTAGGGCGTCATCATTATTTTCCAAGGAAAAGTATTGAAAATCCAATACTTTAAGATGTAGTTTTTGTATGGAATCTTCCAATTTCTGAAGTTTTTCGGACTGCGCTACTATTTGGGCATTTTTGGCCTTTACCATATTATTGGTGCTAACAAATTGGTACAGGGCAATTAAAGAAACAAATATTAATAGATAAAGGATAATTTTATTTTTCATAAATAGTTTAGATTGTTTTTAATTGTTGTTTTTTGGTTATAGCTACTGATATTTTTGGTGTATTGCGGCTACACTTCTATTACGAGATTGTCATAGGCCAAATGTACATTTTTGGGCAATTGTTTTTCCACCTCCTCATGAAATCCCAATAAATGACTAATATGGGTTAAATAGGCTGTTTCCGGTTTAATAGCCGCAATAAAGGCCAAGGCCTCTTCCAGATTAAAATGCGAATGATGGGGTTCTACCCTAAGCGCATTGACTACCAAGGTCTTTACTCCTTTAATCTTCTCCATCTCATCTTCTTCTACGCTCTTTACATCGGTCAAATAAACAAAATTCTGTATTCTAAACCCAAACACCTGCAGCCTATTGTGCTGCGCCTCAATAGGAATAGCCATTAGGTTACCTATCTTGAAAGGGGTATTGTTCACCACCATATTAATATCTACTGCCGGGGCCCCTGGATACCTATTTTCATTGGCAAATATATAATCAAATCGCTGTTTTAAGGAGTTAATGACACGCTCGTGGGCGTAAATAGGTATATCCCCTTGTCTAAAGAAAAAGGGACGAATATCATCTATCCCAGCTGTGTGGTCCGAATGTTCATGGGTAAAGAGAATTCCATCAATTTTCACCACATTATTGCTAAGCATTTGCTGCCTAAAATCAGGGCCACAATCTATGATGTACCTATAGGAGTCCCAGCTGATCATTATGGATACACGAAGTCTTTTATCCTTAGGATCACTGCTTAAACAAACTGGGTGAGTACTGCCAATTACGGGTATTCCCTGTGAAGTTCCTGTTCCTAAAAAAGTTATTTTCAACCCTACATCTATTTCTTCCAAATTTATAACTAATTTATTTAATAGATAACTCAATCTTATTAACTTTGCTACAAGTAAAAAAGACGCTATGTCCACAATTTTAAAGAAAGAAAATGTTTTTACCAACGTTCCGTCAATAAAAGCAAAAACCTTAAGGATTAATTTAAATCCTGATATTTACGGTACATTTTCGGAAATTGGCGCCGGTCAGGAAACTTCGGCCCATTTTTTTAGGTCTGGAGGCGCTTCAGGAACCATAGCAAAGGCCATGAGTGCTTATGACAAGGATTTTAGCGATGCTATTTATGGAATTGAGGAAGACGGCCGATATGTAACCCAGTCTAGGTTGAAGAAAATGTTGGCCCATGAGATGGAAAACATGGACAATAGGATAAGTAGGGAAAAACACCCGGACCGCCTGTTTTTTTCATACGCCAATACAGTTGCTACCATTGACTTTTCCAAGCGCTACAAAGGTCATGGCTGGATCGGTATACGATATCAACTAGACCCCAAACAAAAAGAACTGAATGAGATAATCCTTCATGTCCGCTTTAAGCAAAATGAGGCTAGATTACAGCAGGAAACCTTGGGCATCCTTGGTGTAAATCTTATTTATGGCGCATTTTACAAATATGACAAGCCCAGGAAATTACTGAAATATCTTTATGACCACATTGATAAGGACACTGTAGAAATAGACTTGGTCAACTTTTCAGGTCCCAATTTTGCTGAAGTCGACAACCGATTGATGAGTTTGCAATTGGTGAAAAATGACATGACCGATGCGGTGATGTTCGGACCGGATGGCAATAACCTATTACCGGCGACCATTCTATACAAAAAGAATATCTTGGCCTTGCGGGGTAGCTTTAGACCTGTGACCAAGGTTAATATGGATATGTTTAAAAAATCCTATGAAATCTTTATTAGGGAACAAAGTGTTGAAGAAGAAAATACCGTAGTCATATTTGAAATCACCCTCTCTAACCTCAGGGCCTCTGGGGAAATAGACGAACAGGATTTTATGGACCGGGCAGAACTGTTGTGCTCTTTGGGCCATACGGTAATGATATCCAAGTTTCAGGAATACTTTAGGCTGGTAGAATATTTTAGCAACTATACCAAGTCCAAAATTGGACTTACCATGGGGGTAAACAACTTGGTAGATATATTTGATGAAAAGTATTACCGTCACCTAAGTGGTGGTATTTTGGAGGCCTTTGGTAAGCTATTCTTTAAGGACCTAAAAGTGTACTTGTACCCTATGCGTAATGAGGAAACCGGTCAGATTATGACCAGTAACACCATAAAGGTACATCCAAGAATGAAGGAATTGTACAAATTCTTTAAGTACAATGGAAAGGTGAAGGACATAATTGATTACGATCCTGAAATACTTCATGTTTTCTCAAGGGACGTCCTTAAGAAAATCATTAACGGCGAAGAAGGCTGGGAATCTGTACTGCCCGAGGGTATTGCAGACATCATTAAGCAGAAGAAACTTTTCATTCGCAAACCAGTGGAAGCGGAACAAAGGCAAAAGGTATAATCCTAAGTATTATAAATGACCAGGCCCTGAACACGAATGACATTACATAAAAACATTCCTGTTCAGGGCCTCTTAATTCCTGACAATACTTAAAGTATTTGCGCAGCGTGGTCTTTGGTCTTTACCTTTTCTATTACCTTGGAAACTACCCCTTCCTCATTAATTACGAAAGTCATCCTATGGATACCGTCATATTTTTTTCCCATAAACTGTTTGGGTCCCCATACCCCAAAAATATTTAATACGGTATGGTCTTCATCTGCCAATAAAGGAAATGGAAATTCATATTTATTTTTAAAATTCAACTGTCTTTTGGGCGTATCGGCACTCACCCCCAGTAATTCATACCCTTGAGCTTTAAGCTCGGAATAATTGTCCCGTAAATTACATGCCTCGGCAGTACAGCCCGGGGTACTAGCCTTGGGGTAGAAAAAAACAATCAGCTTTTTACCTCCGTAGTCAGACAGACTAATCATATTTCCATTTTCATCCTTAGCGGAGAACTCGGGGACCTTATCCCCTACTTTTAAAGTGTTCATAGTTAAAAATTAAGTAATTTTAGATTCTAAAAAAAGACTGGATCCATCTGAAGGATCTTCAAATTTTTATAAAATTAAGCAATAAATGACGAAAGCCGAAAAAGTTAACTTTACCATTGAAACTTTACAAAAACTATACCCCACAATCCCAGTTCCTCTAGACCACAAAGACCCCTACACCCTATTGATTGCAGTACTGCTATCGGCCCAAAGTACCGATGTGCGCGTAAATCAGATTACGCCACTTTTGTTTGCCGAGGCAGACAACCCCTATGATATGGTTAAAATGACCCCAGAAGAAATTAGGGAAATTATTAAGCCAGTTGGACTATCCCCTATGAAATCTAAAGGTATTTATGGCCTTTCCAAAATTCTAATTGAAAAATATGATGGGCAAGTGCCACAAGAATTGGAGCTTTTGGAACAATTACCGGCAGTTGGACATAAAACCGCCAGTGTGGTGGTCTCACAAGCCTTTGGGATTCCCGCCTTTCCGGTAGATACCCATATACATAGACTCATGTACCGATGGGGATTTTCCAATGGTAAAAATGTGGTTCAAACCGAAAAAGATGCCAAAAGATTGTTTCCTAAAGAACTATGGAACGACCTTCATCTACAGATTATTTGGTACGGAAGGGAATATTCACCAGCAAGGGGCTGGGATTTGGAAAAGGACATTATTACCAAAAAAATTGGAAGAAAAACTGTCTTGAACAGCTATTATAAAACAAAAAACCCCAACTCCTAAGTTGGGATTTTTTGTTCTAGTTTAAATTATTTTCGAACTGAACATTATTGTGTTCAATTATTTGCAAGGAATTGGAATAGCCTATTAGAAACTTGATAGTTTCAGGACTTGCTTTCGCAAGTTTACACTTGTTTCGATTCTCAGAGTAAATTTTTTCCATAGGATTATAGTATTGTTATGTTAAGATAACGCTACCAAATCCGAAATATTGCCCTGTTCGACCTATGACCAATTAATTCGTTAAAACGATATTATTTTTTTCTATGACTTTTCTCAGGTTGATTAGCGCATAACGCATTCTTCCTAGAGCCGTATTAATGCTCACTCCGGTATTCTCAGAAATCTCCTTGAAGCTCATATCCCTGTAGATTCGCATCACAAGAACCTCTTTTTGATCTTCTGGAAGTTCTTCTACCAGTACGGACAGATCAGAGTCTATTTGATCTTTGATTAATTGTTTTTCTACATTTAGTTTATCATCCCCAATAACAGAAAAAATATTAAAATCATCATTCCCCTCAAACATGGGCATTCTTTTGTTCCTTCTAAAGTGATCTATTACAAGGTTATGGGCAATTCGCATAACCCAAGGTAAAAATTTACCTTCTTCACTATAATTTCCTTTTTTTAAGGTTTTTATTACCTTAATAAAGGTATCCTGAAAAATATCCTCAGACACGTCACGGTCTAAAACCTTGGAATAAATAAAACTACTAATACGTTGATTATGCCTATTGATCAAAACCTCTAACGCCTTTTCGTTTCCGTTGATGTAATCCTTTACTAATACTGAGTCATCTATTTGCAGTTCCATACAAAATATATTTTTTTGGTTAAACTAGTGCCCCACCTTGCTGATTGGACTTTTTTTGTGTTAGCTGAAACTTGATGCAGATTTTAAACCTACACTATCAATTAACAACAGGATAAAAGTATATAAATGATGAAGTTGGGGAAAAACTATGTTGTAAAACCCCCATTAAATGATGTCAAATGCCAATTTTATTATTTTTGATATAATAAATGGTCTCAAAAGTAGTTGGATGGAGATGATAAGTAATAAGCTAAAAAAGAGGATATATGCCAAAATTCAACTATTAAGTATTTTCTTACATATTATACAAGAAATATATTTTTATTATAAAGCTGTTCTGTACAAACCATTACAGAACATTATAGTAAAGGTCTTAAAATAAAACTTATACATAGTGGGCCAAAATACATCTTTATAAGCAAACAATACCTAAACCTACATAACCAATTGTAGGCGACGCCTTAGAGGGAAACCCATTTATATTCTATAAGAAGCCGTCCAATGAAAACGGCTAGGAAAAAAAGCTAATTAAGACACTGGTCCAGTAGCTCTCCATTGCACTTTACAAGATACAATGATTTGGAGTAGCTTAGCAAAAAATCTATTTTGGCCTGTCTTGTCGCCATTAGTGTACATTTGTTCTTAGTAGTAACGTCGTATTTATCCATAATATTTTTGTTATGTACAAATAACGCAAGTATTATGAATAATATTAACCTAAGACAGTTATACGGAACATTAATTCGTTAAAATAATATTGTGCTTGTCTATAATCTTACGAAGGTTGATTAGGGCATATCTCATTCTTCCCAAGGCAGTATTGATACTTACACCGGTATTTTCAGATATTTCCTTAAAGCTCATGTTCTTATAGATACGCATTTCCAAAACATCCATTTGATCTTTGGGCAGCTCCTTGATCAAAACACAAAGATCTTGATCTATCTGCTCCTTTATAAGCTGTCTTTCGGCATTTAGCTTATCATCACTCATTATAGAGAAAATATTAAAATCGCTGTTGCCTTCAAAACGCGGCATTCTATTTTTCTTTCTAAAATAGTCTATTATAAGGTTATGGGATATACGCATTACCCAGGGGAGGAATTTACCTTCCTCATTATAATTACCCTTTTTTAAGGTTTTTATTACCTTAATAAAGGTATCCTGAAAAATATCCTCTGTTATTTCCCGATCTTGGACTTTGGAATAAATAAAACTGCTTAGGCGTTGATTGTGACGGTGAATTAAAACCTCCAAGGCTCTTTCGTCCCCGTTCATGTAGTTTTTTACTAATACTGAATCGTCTATTACTAGTTCCATACAATTACTTTTTAAAGCTATACTCCCATAGCTGTTTCTGTGAAAAGCTCAATGAAGCAAAACAAAATTTTAAAAAAGTAATTTTTTACGTATAGGCTATTTAGGTCTTAATTATATCCCAAATATATAAAAATTTAAGTCTATTCGAAGAACTTTACTTCAATGAATACTATTTTATTGTAGGATTAAGGCTACTAGCTAATAAAAATAGCATATCGTATCTTTGCAAACTTAATTACAGACATGACCTCAACAAAAGACGTAAACCCGAAGCACAATATTATCATAAGAGGGGCCCGACTCCACAACTTAAAGAACATTGATGTCGTAATCCCTAGAAACAAACTGGTGGTCATTACCGGTCTGTCCGGTTCCGGGAAATCCAGTTTGGCTTTTGATACCCTTTATGCCGAAGGACAACGTAGGTATGTGGAAAGTCTGTCTTCCTATGCCAGGCAATTTTTGGGAAAATTGGACAAGCCCAAGGTAGATTCCATCAAGGGCATAGCTCCGGCCATCGCCATTGAACAAAAGGTAAATTCTACCAACCCCAGATCTACCGTGGGGACAACCACGGAGATATATGACTACCTAAAACTATTGTTTGCCAGAATTGGAAGAACCTATTCGCCCCTATCTGGCGAGGAGGTAAAAAAACATAGCGTTTCGGATGTGGTAGAGCACATTAAGTCGTACCAGGAAGGCAGCAAGCTTTTATTGTTGGCCCCCATTCAGATAAGCGAGGACAGGGACCCCATAAAGTCGCTCCAATTATTCTCCAAACAGGGATTTGCCAGAATCCTACATAAAGGTGAAGTATTGCGAATAGACGACGATCTAAAAAATATAGGTAGACAATTTTATTTGGTAGTAGACCGGATTATTTACAAAAATGATGAAGATTTCTTCAACAGACTGGCCAATGCCATAGATACAGCTTTTTTTGAAGGCAAGGGAGAATGCATCATACAGGAACTGGATACTGAAAAACAAACACATTTTAGCAATAAATTTGAATTGGACGGCATGTCGTTCCTAGAGCCCAATGTGCATCTATTCAGTTTTAACAATCCCTATGGGGCTTGTCCCAAATGTGAAGGCTATGGAGATGTCATAGGAATAGACGAGGATTTGGTGATCCCCAATACCTCCTTGTCGGTCTTTGAGAATGCCATATTTCCCTGGCGGGGCGAAAGCATGGGAGCCTATAGGGACCAATTGGTAAATGTGGCCTATAAATTTGACTTCCCTATTCATAAGCCATGGTATCAGCTCAGCGAGGAACAAAAACAACTGGTATGGGAGGGCAATAGTTATTTCACCGGCATAACTAGCTTTTTTGAGGGCTTGGAAGAAAAGAGCTACAAAATACAGAACAGAGTTATGCTTTCCCGTTATAGGGGAAAAACAAAATGTACACGCTGCAACGGAAGACGCCTAAGAAAGGAGGCCGACTATGTTAAGGTATCCGGGAAATCCATTTCCCATTTGGTAGAACTGCCTATTGAAGACCTTACAAACTTCTTTAGGGATATAAATCTTAGTCCCAATGAAAGGACCATTGCCAAGCGATTACTGATGGAAATAGAGAGTAGGTTGGGCTTTTTAAACAATGTTGGGTTAAGCTATTTAACCCTAAATAGAAAATCCAACTCCTTATCCGGTGGAGAGAGTCAGCGTATTAATTTAGCTACCTCCTTGGGCAGTAGTTTGGTGGGGTCCATGTATATTCTGGACGAACCCAGTATAGGACTGCACCCAAAAGATACCGAAAACCTGATTATGGTCCTAAAATCGCTACGTG
>CAXAVP010000178.1:0-9199 GCA_963972175.1 uncultured Arenibacter sp. | reverse complement strand
AGACCCTACCATCCGTACCTACCTCCATATCTATGAGATTGTTTAGCTTTATTTCATCTGCAAAAGGCTCCATTTTATTAAATTCCCCATTCGGAAACAGGCTAACGGCCATCATCCAGCCCCTTATCCAATCATATACCAACACCTTTCCGTCATAATACTCCGGTAGCGCATTGGGACCGTTGTATAGATCTGAATAATACACAGGTCCCGCCATGGCATTTCTTCCACCTGTTCCCGTTTGCGGGAATTCCTGTGATGCCACATAGGGATAAAACCCATATGCCGGCATAGCCTTGGGAAGCACCCTAAGTCCGGTATTATTTCTAGAATCGTTTATTGGCTTTTCAGGATCAAAAGCTTCCCCACTTTCACCTGTAGCGTAATTATAACTGCGGTACGGCTTGTTGTCGGCAACAAATAAGGGCCAGCCGAAGTTACCGGCTTCCCTTGCCTGGTTCATCTCATCATAACCCCTGGGTCCCCTGGTATCCATACTGTCTATTCTGGCATCAGGTCCAACATCTCCCCAATACACGTATCCCTTTTTGGGATCTACCGATATTCTATACGGATTCCGGTGGCCCATGGTAAATATTTCTGGACGGGTCTTTGCCGTACCCTCAGGGAACAAATTACCTTCCGGGATGCTATAACTTCCGTCCTCGTTTACCTTAATGCGCAATATCTTACCCCTTAGATCATTGGTATTCCCGGAAGACCTACGGGCATCATACTGCTCTTTTCCTTCCAAATCGTTTAATGGAGCGTAGCCCTTATTGGTATACTTTGCACCCTTTTCGTTAAAAGGAGTACTGTTATCACCAGTAGACAGATACAACATATTATCCGGACCAAAAGCTATGGATCCAGCGGTATGGCAACATATTTCCCGCTGACTATCTACCTCCAATATGATCTGCTCCGAGGCCATATCAATAACATCATTCTCAAACTTAAATCGGGATAGCCTATTTACCCACTTATCACCGGTAGGACTATAATACACATAAATCCAATGATTTTTTTCAAAATCCGGATCTCTTTGCAAGCCCATCAATCCCTCTTCCGCATTCACATTAGGGGTGTTTAAGGTTTTGTGATAAACATCCAAAAACCCTACTTGGGACAACTCTTCAGTAGCAGCCTTATACAGCATAATCTCGCCCCTTCTCTGTGAAATAAGGATATCATTATTTGGCAGTATGGCCATTTCAGTTGGCTCAAAAAAACCTCCTACACTTAAAGGCACTTTGGCAAAACGATCTGAATCGGGTGGAATTTGAGTGGTCGCCTTACTATAATCCAGAATTTCATTATCGCCAATGGCATAGTAAATTCCCCCTAATAAATGCTTTAAGAACAACTCCTCGGAAAAACTCTCTTTCGTATGGCCCAGAGCCGTATAAAAAGCACGTCCCCCATCGTAATCATGGTACCAGCTCATTGGGTGTCGCTCACCATTTTTTCCTCCTTTATAAGTGGTCTCGTCCACAGTCATCAACACCTTGACATCTGGATTAAGCTTTTTAAAGTTATAAAGCTCATCGGCACGGTGCCAAATAGAATCGGTAAACATTTTTGTAGCTGCAAAATTCTTATCCTTAATCACAAAATCGGCTTCCGGGGTTCCTGCCGGGTGACTTTCAAAATAGGCCCCTACCAGCTTTCCGTACCAACCCCAATCATATTCGGTATCAGTGGCAGCGTGCACCCCAACAAAGCCACCGCCAGATTGAATATACCGTTCAAAGGCCGCCTCTTGCTTGGCATCCAAGATATTACCTGTGGTACTTAGGAAAATAACAGCAGAATACTTCTTTAGGTCCTCATCGTTAAAAACCGCTGCATTTTTGGTGGTATCTACCAAAAAACCATTTTCTGATCCCAATTTTTGAATAGCCTCCAGTCCTGTTGGAATAGAAGCATGTTTATACCCCATAGTTTTGGAAAAGACCAAAACCTTAGCTTGTCCCTCCCTTTTATTATTACTACAGGACATAAGGATTAAAATAAACATACCAAGGGTAAGCGCAATGTAATTTTTCATTGACAGAGTTTTTTAAGTGTTAGAAACAAGAGGATTACACACGGGGAACAAAATAGGAATCGATTACGCGGAATGCAAACATTATATAATCAGTAATTAATTGTGGGAACATCCCAATAAGAATATTTTTTTTCAAATATAATATTTATTTAACATTCTTATTGACACATCATAGATTATATACATATTCCTTTACGAAGCACCTCCATCAAAGGGTAAACAGTATTTTATTCTGCAGAAATATTTTTTACCTTTAAAAACCAACCAGGGCCAATGATTTTTAAAAAACAAGTTTTTCGTGCCGATAAAAAGGTAAACCCGCTTATAGGAATCATTCTATTCTTTATTTCCATATTTCTCTTTATCATCACCATCCCCTTGGGCTTTATCTATGGGCTGTTTTACAAATTTTCCAAGAAAGGAATTGTGGGAATTGGTGAGTACCTCCTAAACATAGCCATTTCCATTGACCAGTTGGGCAATGTAACCATGCAGCATCTATTAAACCTGTTATGGATAAAAAAGAACGGATATAAATTTGGCAATCGGGACGAGACCATTTCCAGTGCCCTGGGCAGAAACAACAATCTGGGCACCCTTAGCTACTTTGGAAAAACAATAGATAGACTCCTTAATTTTATTGACAAAAACCACTCCCTGAACTCTATTGACTATTACATTGAACCATCAGCAGATATTATTGACAAGCTGGCGTGGATATATGTTATAAACCAACGCGTACTATTACTGGGAAGCAAGGATCAGCCCTATTATTCCTTTCCCGGAGGAAAAAAGAAAAAAGGAACCTCCGATGCCATGACATTACAAAAAGAAATCGCCGATGCCCTACAAATAGAACTGGATATCACCACTTTTAAATTTATTGGTATTTTTGAAGCGGAAGCGGAAGGATACAAACCAGGGGTTTTAGCAAGAACCACAGGCTATAGTGCCAGTTTTTCTGGAATTCCAACAGCTTTTACCGAAACCGATCAGATAGTCTGGTTACAATATAAGGACAAGCATAAGGTTTCAGAAGTTGATAAATTGATTTTCGATTTCCTTAAGAAATCCGGGCAACTGGCCTAACACAACCAACCGCTATATTTTTATCCATTAAGAACCCAATAACAATAATAAACCATGCCAAGCCAGTTTAAAAAAACAACCTACCTTTTTGCCTTCACCCTCCTCTTAACAATTAACAGCAGCTGCGGCCAAGAGCCAAAAACTCCCAATGTATTGTTTATTGCGGTGGACGACCTACGAACAGAATTAGGTGCCTACGGAAATGAAATAGTACAATCTCCCAACATGGATGCTTTGGCTTCCGAGGGGACATTGTTCACCAATCACTTTGTACAGGTGCCCACCTGCGGGGCCTCCCGATATGCCCTATTGACAGGCATGCGGCCCACAAAACCCCTTCACCTGCGCAATACTGCCATTGAAAAGGAATTGAGCAATAAGCCAGAAGGCCCAACTCCCGAGAGTTTTATACACCAGCTAAAACGAAACGGCTATTACACTGTTGGCATAGGAAAAATTAGTCACTCTGCCGATGGTTACGTCTACGGTTATGAAGAGGAGGTGTCATCCCAAAAGGAATTGCCCCATAGTTGGAACGAACTGTTGTTCAACCCCGGCAAATGGGAAACAGGCTGGAATGCCTTTTTCGCCTACGCAAATGGAGAGAACCGGCAAAGCCTAAAAAAACAGGTAAAACCTTATGAGGCAGGTGAAGTAGACGATAACGGTTACCCGGACGGCCTAACTACCCAGTTGGCCGTGGCCAAACTTAGGGAACTTAAAAAACAAAAACATCCCTTTTTTATGGGCGTAGGTTTTTTTAAGCCCCATTTACCCTTCAATGCCCCTAAAAAATATTGGAACCTCTATAATCGGGACGATATTCCACTATCACCCAATCCAGAAATACCAAAAAATACAAACCTAAAAAGCCTGCATAACAGTGGAGAGTTCAATCAGTATGCCCTGGGAGAAGAACATCCAAATTTGACCAAACAGGCATCCCAAGAGTACGCCAAAAAATTACGGCACGCCTACTATGCTTCTATTAGCTATATAGACGCCCAGATTGGCCAACTTTGGAAAGAATTAAAGAATTTGGATTTGGACAAGAACACAATTATTGTCATCTGGGGAGACCACGGTTGGCATTTGGGCGACCAACGGGTTTGGGGCAAGCACACCTTATTTGAAAACGCCCTAAAAAGCGCCCTTATCATAAGGTCGCCCTTTGCATCCCATCAAGCCAAAAAAGTAAATACCATTATGGAAACTGTAGACATTTACCCTACTTTGTTGGAATTATGCCACCTAAAACCAAAACACAAGGTGGACGGTGAGAGTTATAAAGGAATTTTGGACGGGAACCAACCTACTGTGGCTCCAATGGCCTATAGCTATTACAGAAATGGTATTAGCCTACGCACAGAAAGATACCGACTAACTAAATACTATAGATCCGAAACACCCCAAATAGAATTATACGATCTATTAAAAGATCCCTACGAGACGGTAAACATTGCCGCTGATAAGCCAAACCTGGTAGCAGAGCTTATGCCCACACTTGAAAAAGGGAACAAAGGTCTTTATACATCAAAATAAACGGCAACAAAAGCTCTTATACCCCTATACTGGAACGACTCAAAAAAATATAAAGATTCCTTAACTAAAAAAGTTTTTTGTTACTTTGTTCGCAATAACTACAAATTAATACATGGAAATCCTCGGAATTGATGTCGGTGGCTCAGGCATAAAAGGAGCTATAGTGAATATGGAAACCGGAGAAATGATTACGGAACGGTTTAGAATACCCACTCCAAAATCGCGCAAACCGAAGCCTATGGCCCAGGTAGTAGCCAAAATCGTGGAGCACTTTAACTATAAGGGCCCTATTGGTTGTGGATTTCCAACCGTTATAAAAAAAGGAATCTGTAAAACACCGGGAAATCTACATAAAAAATGGGCTGGCGTTAATGTAAACGAGCTCTTTAGTGAAGCTACCGGCTTACCGGTTACCGTGGTCAACGATGCCGATGCGGCAGGCTATGCTTCCATGAACTATGGAGTAGGAAAAGGCAAGGACGGGCTAGTTGCCATGATTACCATAGGAACAGGACTGGGCAGTGGCGTATTTTTTAATGGCGAATTGTTGCCAAATTATGAATTGGGCCAAATACCTTACAAAAAATACGATAAAATAGAATTATGGGCAGCGGCTTCTGCCAAAGAAAGAGAAGACCTCAGCTATAAAAAATGGGGTAAACGCTTCAATGTTTTTCTGGAATTGGTTGAATTGATCACCTCTCCAGACCTTATTATTCTAGGAGGTGGAACTTCCAAACATTGGAAACAGTTTAAAGATTATATCAACATAGAAACCCCTGTAATCCCTGCTGAGCTACAAAATCATGCCGGTATCATTGGTGCAGCGGCTGCGGCCTACAATAAAAAAGCCTTGGTACAATAGGGACAAGCTGTTAAACCAGTATATAAAGAGTACTTTTACCCTTATAATACTGAGGTACAATAAGAAAGTAAAACATGAAAAAGGTGATTTACCATAATTGGAAATCACCTTTTTTGTGTTTCATTTATAGGCCATTTAAAAATTCTCCTCCTTCTGGGCGTTCAAAGAACCCTTCCTCCACAGTCTTCAGGAATTCGATATCACTCAATTCGATTTTGGTTATGGGCTCTCCCTTTGGTTGACCATCATCTGTGGACCAGTAGGTATAAAATTTTGTGGGCAAAACAACCCCCTCAACAGTTTTACGACTGACCAGTTCCAAAAATTTTTCCGGATTATTTCCTCCATCGGGAAAATATCCAGGATAGGAAACTATATATCGAAGTGCGGTTAAAAGATGTGTCTCCCCGTCCATATACAAAATATAGTAATCATCAGGTGCATCCCCAGTACCTGAATCGAAGGTTACTTTCACCACATCTTGTGGCACCTCCTTATACTTAACCTGTGGCAATAATTCCAAATTTACCCCTTCCCCATCCAAAACTAGTGGTTGCGCGGCCAAATAAAGCGGGGTAAGTGCCCAGAAACGTAAATTATACTTAAAAGCAGTACTATCCTTGGTCTTTACCCAGGCATTTTCTCCGTCCCATCCATAGGTTGCCGTACTATCGGTCGCGCTATAATGTCTTGCTTTATTGCTCCAAATATCAATGGTCTGGTAGGTGTCCCGAGGTACCGAACCGTCCAATGGCTGATAATTAAACCGAAAAGATAAATATCCGTTACCAAACCATTGCTCCAAGCCGCCATGAGCCTCCATGGACTGCCAAATCACTTTACCCGCTTCACTGGAGTTTAAGCGTTTATTGGCCTTTTCTACACGCTTCTGAATCCATGATTTTGGAATCATATTAGCATCGGTCCCTTTACCCAGTTTGGTCTCAACAATTTCCTGTTTGGATTGAGGTGTTTCCTTACAAGACAACAATGAGCCACATATTATTACAGCATAGATAAGCGAATACTTCATATTAAATAATTGTTTTTTACTATTCATTTTCCCTTTTTGATCAAACCGCTTTGTGGCCTAAACTGGCTTTTTTACGATCCTCGTAACTCTGCGCTATCATTTTATCGAATTCTTGTGGCGCCTCAAAATTCATTTTAATTGCCTTAAGTCGCTCCTCACCTCCAAAAATTACATATAATTCTTTATTTAATAATCCATCTATGGAGCGTTGGGCCACAAATTCCGGAGAATCCATCACCCTACCTTTAAATTTACGCATCATATCCGTATTAGTTGCGGAAGGAAAAGAACAGGTTACACCTATATTGAACGGAGCAAGTTCCCTTCGAATAGCATCCGAAAATTGACGGACGGCAGCCTTGGTACTTCCATAGGCCGCATAGAAGGGCATCCCTAACAGCCCCATGCCCGAAGATATATTCAAGATCGCAGCTTCCTTGGATGATTTTAAAAGCGGTATGCAATATTTAGTAAGCAAAAACACCGCTGTAATATTCACCGCCACTTGATCATACAGGTCTTCATCCTGAATGTCTTCCAAAGGACCTGCAGAAACGATGCCAGCGTTATTGATCAAGATATCCAAATGACCCCATTTATCTTCTATACGTGCGGCAGCCTCCCGTAGAACTTCTATGTTTGCCACATGGCCAGCAATGCGCATAAATTTAACGTCTTCAAATTCTTGGGACAGCAGCTTTAAATTTTGTTTATCACGGGCAATTACCGCAATATGGCGAACACCACCTTTCACCAATTCCTGAATTATACATTTTCCGATACCTCTAGTACCGCCAGTGATGAGCACATATTTTCCTTTTAGTTCCATATTTCATTAATTTGAATTAGGCAGAATTAAGTTATAATTCCACTTTAAATTAGCTAAAATTCACATCCAAAGCGAAGAAAAACAGGCTTAGCCCCAATTATTCAGAATGCCGGAAAATGTAGCCTAAAATTTTAGTAATTTCTTAATCCAAGAGTTTAAAACAACCATTTCCTTGACTGATATTACCATGCCTCATTAGTATAAATAGCCCCAATAAATGTGTGGTAACCAAAAAGCCACCTAAAAAGGTGGCTCATAGTATAAATAAAAAGTGTAAAAAGTCCATTTTGAAGGGGACTTTTCTCTTTATGCTATTTTATTGCGCTTACGCTCATTCTCTGTTAAATGTATTTTTCTAAGACGCAAATGTTTTGGTGTAACCTCCACATATTCATCCTTCTGTATATATTCCAAAGCCTCTTCCAAAGAAAACTTGATCGCTGGAACAATCTTAGCCTTATCATCGGCACCTGAAGAACGCACGTTGGACAATTTCTTGGTTTTGGTAATATTAACCGTCATATCATCTCCCCTGGAGTTTTCGCCAATAACCTGACCTTCGTAGATATCCTCACCCGGATCTACAAAAAACTTACCTCTATCCTGTAATTTATCAATAGAATAAGGAATAGACTTTCCTGTTTCCATAGATACCAAGGATCCATTTTGTCTTTGTGGAATATCCCCTTTCATAGGCTGGTATTCCAAAAATCTATGAGCCATAATAGCTTCTCCCGCAGTAGCCGTAAGCAATTGGTTTCTAAGACCAATAATTCCACGTGAAGGAATTAAAAATTCACAGACCATGCGATTTCCTTTGGCCTCCATACTGGTCATTTCACCTTTACGGATAGACACCATTTCAACGGCTTTTCCTGAAACTTCTTCTGGCAAATCGATTGTAAGTTGCTCAATTGGCTCACATTTTACACCATCAATTTCCTTAATGATTACCTGTGGTTGCCCTATCTGCAATTCATAACCTTCCCTTCTCATGGTTTCAATTAGTACCGAAAGGTGCAATACCCCACGACCAAAAACCAAAAATTTATCCGCACTATCGGTTTCATGAACCCTCAATGCCAAATTCTTCTCCAATTCCCTTTGCAAACGGTCATTGATATGTCTTGAGGTTACAAATTTACCGTCCTTTCCAAAAAACGGACTATCGTTAATGGTAAACAACATACTCATGGTAGGCTCATCAATGGCAATGGTCTTCAATTGTTCCGGGTTTTCTATATCCGCTACAGTATCCCCAATCTCAAAGCCTTCCAAACCTACTATAGCACAAATATCCCCTGTGCTCACTTCCTCTACTTTTAAACGTCCCAAGCCCTCAAAAGTATATAATTCCTTTATTTTGGATTTTACTATGCTTCCATCTCTTTTTATCAAAGAAACCTGCTGCCCTTCTTTTAAGGTCCCTCTCTGCAATCTTCCTATAGCGATCCTTCCAGTAAAGGAGGAATAGTCCAAAGAAGTGATCAACATTTGGGTATTACCCTCCTGTGGCTCAAAAGTTGGGATATGCTCTATTACCATATCCAATAAGGGCTCTATGTTTTCTGTTTGCTTTTTCCAGTCCTCGCTCATCCAATTGTTTTTGGCAGAACCATAAACGGTTGGAAAATCCAATTGCCACTCTTCAGCACCCAATTCGAACATAAGGTCAAAAACCTTTTCATGTACTTCCTCGGGAGTACAGTTTTCCTTATCCACTTTATTGACCACCACACATGGTTTTAAACCTAGGTCAATAGCTTTCTGAAGTACAAAACGCGTTTGCGG
>CAXAVP010000177.1:0-9213 GCA_963972175.1 uncultured Arenibacter sp. | reverse complement strand
ATAGATCTTATTTCTATCCTTCGGCCTCCCTAAGTATGTTGGTCTCGGAAATGACCAAGATGCCTCATTGGGTATCCCTGGTAAAATTACGGACCGGTTGGGCAGAAGTTGGTAAGGACACCGATCCCTATACCATAAATCCAATATTGAATCAAACTTTTTGGGGCAACACCATTCAGTATTCCGTACCTGGGAGTTTACCGAACACTGAGCTTAAGCCCGAAATAGCGACTTCTTATGAAGTTGGGGCCGACTTAGGTTTCTTTGGTAATAGGGTTGTATTTGATGGAACTTGGTATAGGACACAAAATAGGAACCAAATTATTGGGGTAACCACATCGCCTATGTCTGGTTTTAGCAGTGCAACCATTAATGCGGGCAACGTACAAAACACTGGAGTAGAATTGGCTTTGAATACGGTGCCGGTACGTACGGCTGATTTTGAATGGAATTTAGGGCTCAATTTTACCAAACAGGAAAGTAGATTGGTGGAATTGGTTGATGGTATTGATAGAATTAGTGTAGGTAACGCCGGAAGTTTAAAACAGCAGACCTTTGTTGGCGGTATTATTGGCGACCTATATTCTACCAGTGTGTTAAGGGTGGAAGAAGGTGAATACGAAGGCTGGCCCATACTTAATAATAATGGAGGGCTTACATTTCAAAAAGACGATGCACTTAAGCCAAAGGTGGGGAAGAGCACAAATGACTTTACAATGGGACTGAACACCTCTGTAAAGTACAAGAATTTAACATTGTCTGCCAATATAGATTGGAGACAAGGAGGGAATTTCTATTCAGAAACCATGAAACGAACAGCACGTTCCGGTTGGATTGATAAATGGCAAGGAGATGCCGGTACCTATAGTGGGGTTTTGGGATCCAATTCTTTTAACGGTGATAGAACCGCACTTGCAAATGAAATAAAATCCAACCCGGAAATATATCAAGCCGATAACGTTTGGATTGGGGGTAGGGATGCACAGACTGGTGGTTTTGAGTACAACGGATTTAATAATGGCTCTTTCTGGCCAGGAGTAATAGATAATGGTGATGGCACCTATACCGAAAACTTTGGTGCTCCTGGAACTGTGTTGTTCGATGCTTATAAAGTTGTGGAACCGGGTGGTGGCCTATGGGATGTGGGCTCTTCCTTTATGTATGGCCTCTCTTTTATTAAGCTAAGGAATATTACGTTTACCTATGATTTGCCTAATTCATTTGCCTCAAAAATTTCGGCTCAAAGGGTGTCATTTTCAATTTTCACAAAGAATATCATGTTGTGGAATGAAGCTGATATTGGTATAGATCCTGAACTTGCTTATTATCAGAATAACGGTTCTTACGATATAGGAAAAGAAAAATGGAACGCCCTCCCATGGGTGGCCCCCGTAGGATTTACAATTAATTTGACATTTTAAATAGAGAAAAAAATGAAAAAGATATATACAACTTTAAGATGGTCCATCCTTTCATTGGGTGTGCTGGCCGTGTGCTCTTGTAGTGATTCGTTGGACGAGACCAATATAAGTTCCAATACCCTTCCAGAGAATAAGATAGATATTAGTTTTGTTCTTACGAATATCCTAACCTCAACAGCAAAAAATGATGCTGACACCAATTACAAAGGAAGAGAGGTAAGTGCTGGAAGCCAATACCTTCAACGGGATAATGTTGACTTCTATAGTTTCTATTTTGTTTGGGATACCAAAAATTTTAATAGTTTCTTCCCAATCCTGACCAATAGTCAATATATATATGACCGTGCCGAAACGGAGAAGGAAGGTGATGAAAAAAAGTATTACCAGGCGGTATCCCTCATTATGAAGTCGTACACCTATGGTTTTTTAACTTCAACATTTGGTGATGTCCCATACTCAGAAGCCATTAATGGCGAGGAGAGGGGTGATGCCTTTGTGCCGAAATATGATGCGCAGGAAGATGTTTTCTTGGGCATTTTATCAGACCTGTCAACGGCCAATGATATGTTAAAAGGTGTGGGTGCCATCGGCGCAGCGTCTAGCGCAGACGTGGTTTTTCAAGGTGATGGTCAGCGGTGGCGAAAATTTGCCAATTCATTACGCTTGCGCTATTGTATGCGATTATCAGAGAAAACACTTTCAGGCCTGGACCCTGCGGCAGAGATAGCGTCTATAGTCAACAACCCTACTGATAACCCTATTATGACGGATGTCAGTGATAATGCTGCGGTAAAATGGATAGGTTCTGCTTCGGACAATAGCTTTCCTGGAGGACCACTCTCATATACTTTTCGATCGGAATTCTATCGAAGAAAGCCTTCCGCTACCATTGTCAAAGATCTTATCGAATTAAAAGATCCAAGATTAACTACTTGGATAAGACCGGTAGATGTTCAAATTTTTCCTAGTGACACGGACTATGTGGATATGGTTGATGGACGGGTAAGACGTTATACTACGGTAGATATAGCTGCTAGAAATGCCGATTCAGATTTGACGAATGATGTTAATACCTCTTTGTTCGTTGGCCTTGGGGTTGCACTAAGCGCACCCAATGATTACAACATGGGAAATACCGTTACCGATGTGCGCTCCGATATTTCTGCCTTGGATCCGGATATATATCTGGGAGATTCATCCAATCCGCATATTTCTTACCTAACCAATATATATTCTGAAAATGCAAACGAATTGTCGGCTACTATATTTATGAGTAGTGCCGAAACCCAATTTATTTTGGCGGAAGCTAGTGAACGGGGTTGGATTGGGGGGGACCCCATGGATTACTACCTTAGTGGAATTGAAAAGTCCTTTGACCGTTGGCATATTACGGACGGTGCCAGCTCCGCTATATACGATGAAGACAGCAATTCTTTAGTGGCCTTTGATAAGGACGCCTATATGGCCAATGCCCAATCAATTTACGCCAACGCCACAAATAAGATGGAACCTATAATGCATCAAAAATGGATTGCAGGGTGGCTGACAGCGGAAGCCTGGTTCGACTGGAGAAGGACAGGTTTGCCAGCATTGGAAAAGAATGTTATTGAGGGCGCTAATGGTCAAGATATACCCAAAAGACAAATCTTGTCCGACCCTTTTAACGAAGATAACCTAACAGAGGCGACGAGTAGATTACAGCCTCCCGTGAATAATCAATGGTCACTAATGTGGCTACTGCAATAACTCGAAGCCAAGTCGCTTGAGGTATTTTTCCAGGTCTATATGCCCTTTGCATATAGGCCTGGTTTTTTTGTACAATATTCTTGTAGATGGTAAGGACTAATGGAGTAAATAATAAATCTTGGTTTAGCTGTTTTCTAAGTTTAGGGTGCCATATTCTTGGCCGGCAGCAGCAGTAGAATTAAACCTATTTGGCCATTGAGAGGAACATCAGGACCAATTTTTTTATTTTTACCTCTGCTCCTTTTCTAATTGCCTTGTAGGCATGTGCAATTTGATATTCTACGGTTTTTATGGATACGTTTAGGTAGGTCGCTATTTCAACATTGGTAAGGCCGTCCCTCTTGCTCAATAAAAATACCTGCTTACATTTTGTAGGTAAATGCTCCACTTCCCTTTTTACCAAGTTAATTTTATCTTCCAACAACTGCTTATTGGCTTCATCAACGACAGAATTCAAAGTACTCCAATATAGTTCATCCAAAGGATAGGAGGGTTTGTTTTTACGTACGGTGTCTATGAATTCATTGTAAACGGCCCTGTGAAGAAGGCCAGAGACCGATTGTTTTACCATTAAGTTCCCCCTTCGTTCCCATACCCTTAAAAATACATTTTGAACAATATCCTGTGCTTGCGCATAATCATTGCTAAGGCTGTAGGCATAAACTAATAGCTTCTTGTAATACAACTCTACCAACAATTCGTACGCCGTTTCATTTTCTGAGATGAGCTGATTAATTAAAGTATTGTGGTCAGGATTGGTATTGGTCATTTTAAGAAGTACTATTTACTTTATTAAGCGTACCGCAAGGAAATTAAAACCTAGGCTTTCATGGTTACTTCATTGTTAATAAAACGATATATATAGGTAAAAAATGAAAATATCTTAGTTAAGATACTTACAATTATCGGTTTAACAAAATATCATTAAAGAACAACTGTTTTCTTTCCTGTTTTGTTTTACAGCTTGTTATGTATTTGTTTATCCTGATGGAGTTTGGGTGTGGGTTGGGAAGTATCTGAGTGAAAATAAGGCATAAATTTATGGGTTGACAGTTTTTGGTTTTAAGCCTGAAAACTGTGGTAGATAGTGGTAATACAGGTCGCCTTTTAAGTAATTATCTTGAAAAAGAAGTAGTCCTAGGACTATTGAAAGGCGGGTAAGCCGGTAATATCGGCTCCGGTGATCAGCAGGTGTATGTCATGGGTACCTTCATAGGTGATGACACTTTCTAGGTTCATCATATGA
This sequence comes from uncultured Arenibacter sp., assembly GCA_963972175.1. Lineage (GTDB taxonomy): Bacteria > Bacteroidota > Bacteroidia > Flavobacteriales > Flavobacteriaceae > Arenibacter. Next base: position 4,800 of record CAXAVP010000177.1, on the reverse strand, counting down.
CGCATAATGCTAAATTCCCCGCTAATACCCATACCGCCCAATACCTGTCTGGCTTCCCTAGCTATATTAATGGCCATTTCCACATTGTTGCGTTTGGCCATTGATATTTGGGCAGAGGTGGCCCTGCCTTGGTTCTTAAGTTGTCCCAATCTGAAGGCCAATAACTGTGCCTTGGTAATTTCTGTAATCATTTCGGCCAATTTCTTTTGTTGCAGCTGGGTGGCCGCTATGGGCTTTCCAAATTGAATACGTTCCTTGGCGTAGCGCAAAGCCGTGTCATAGCAATCCATGGCTGCTCCTATGGCGCCCCAGGCTATACCATAACGGGCAGAATCCAAACAGCCCAAGGGGGCGCTAAGCCCATTTTTTCCGGGCAAGAGGTTTTCTTTGGGGACTTTTACGTTGTCAAAGATGAGTTCTCCGGTGGCTGAGGCCCGTAAAGACCATTTGTTATGGGTTTCCGGAGTAGAAAATCCTTCCATGCCCCGTTCCACGATAAGTCCATGTATACGTCCCTCTTCATTCTTTGCCCAGACAATGGCCAGGTCGGCAAAAGGGGAATTGGAAATCCACAGCTTGGCCCCGTTTAATAGAAAATGGTCACCCATGTCCTTAAACTTGGTTTCCATACCACCGGGATTGGACCCGTGATTGGGTTCGGTTAGTCCAAAGCATCCCATTAATTCCCCTGAGGCTAATTTGGGAAGGTATTTTTTGCGCTGGGATTCGTCCCCATAGGCAAAAATTGGGTACATGACCAGGGAAGACTGTACCGAGGCGGTAGATCGGACACCACTATCGCCACGTTCTATTTCTTGCATAATGAGTCCGTAGCTTATCTGGTCTAGGCCTGCACCCCCGTATTCTATGGGAATATAAGGCCCAAATGCCCCTATTTCGGACAAGCCCTTTATAATCTGTTTTGGAAACTCGGCCTTTTGGGCATACTCTTCAATAATGGGCGATATGTCCCGCTTTACCCACTGCCGGGCAGCATTGCGGACCAGTTTATGCTCTTCGGACAATAAATCGTCCAAGTTGTAATAGTCGGGTGCTTCAAACAAATCTGGTCGCATACAAATAACTTTTGTAACAAAAATAAACAAATAGTCGATTTGCTAAAATTATAACACCATAAAGTGCAGGTGTTACATTTTTAAATAATAGTCTTTGGTTAGATCAATATATTCCTGTGTATAGCGATGTCTTTCCTCTTCAATGGTAAGCTGATTTAACGCTGCCTTAGTTTCTCCAAACTGTAACTCCAAAAGGCTACGCTTTATATCGGATTGTAAATTTCCTTTTACCCTGGTAATGCGTTTTGGATATAGGTTGCTCTGGCGGGCCAATTGCAAAAATGCATCTTCCTCCTTGTAGGGAATAATGGTAGAAAAGCTGCCGTTTTCGGCCAATAGTTGGGAAACACCCAATATAAGTTCCTCAAAGGGCAAGGATCTATTCTGTCGTGCAATATCCCTTGAATTGTCGCCACTGGAAACTATTTCGGAATAGAAGGGAGGATTGGAAACAATAAGCTCATATTGCTCATCTATGTCCTCTGTAAGTTCATCCAATCCAGCGTGGTAACAGAATAATCGGTCGCCCCAAGGGGAGTTTTCAAAATTGTCAACGCATTGTTCATAGGCTGCCTCGTCTATTTCTATGCCTTCTATGGTATTGGCTCCACTTCTCTGCGCCAACATTAGGGCTATGATACCGGTTCCCGCGCCAATATCCAATATGGAATCTGGCATGCCCTCAAGTGAGGTCCAGGCCCCAAGTAAGACCCCATCCGTGCCAATTTTCATAGCGCAACGATCTTGGTGTACGTTAAATTGTTTAAAACGAAATGGCTTGCTCATAATGCTTGGCATTTACTGTTTATAGGAATCCCCTGGCTTGCTGTTTATATAGCAGATACCAATTTTGATTTAGTGGTTTAATGTGCGTGGAACTTATGGGTCTTAATCCACCCTTCCCGGCTCTCTGTTGCTGGTGCCTTCCAAATCCAGCAGGGAGTCGCCCAGTTCCTGTCGCATAGTATTGGCCAGCAGCTTAATCTTGTCCACTACTTCAGGGTTTTGTTCCGCTACGTTGTTGGTCTCGCTTAGATCGGTACTTACGTCATAGAGTTCTATCTCTTCCATATCTATCATTTTATATTGACCAGGGAGTCCGTCCTTCCCGGGTTCCTGTCCTTCCATGGTCCTGTAGCGGTGCGGGAAGTACATTTTCCATTTCCCATAGCGCACACCCATAAGTTCATTTACCCTGTAGTAAAAGAAATAGGCCTCTTGCGGACTCTCATTGCTCTCACCGGTAAAAACAGACCAGGCACTTTTGCCATCTATGGTTAAATTGGGCAAGCGGGCACCGGTAACTTCGGCAATGGTGGGCAAAATATCTATAGCCATGACGGGTACATCTATTGTTCTTCCCGCTTTTATTTCTTGGGGGTAACGCAATACAAAAGGTTCCCGTTGTGCGCCTTCCCAAGCGGTTCCTTTCCCTTCCCTAAAAGGCAAGGCGCTTCCTGCATGGTTGCCATAGGCCAGCCACGGTCCGTTGTCCGAGGTAAACATCACCAAGGTGTTTTCATCCAGGCCGTTCGTTTTTAGGGCTTTCAATATTTCTCCCACAGACCAGTCTATTTCCATAATTACGTCCCCGTAAAGTCCTCTTTTGGATTTTCCCTTAAATTTATCGGAAACATAAAGGGGAACGTGTGGTTGTGGGTGGGGTACATACAAAAAGAAAGGGTTGTTTTTGTTTCTGTTGATAAAATCGACACTCCTTTCGGTAATCTGCGTAGTAAGTTGGCTTTGATCCGTTAGGGTGTCCAGTACCTTTTCATTTTCATATAGGGGCAGGGGACCAAAGTTAAAAACTGTTCCCTGTTGTGGATGGTATGGCCACATATCGTTGGAGTATGGAATTCCGAAGAACTCATCAAATCCATGACGGGTAGGCAAAAACTTAGGGCTGTCGCCTAAATGCCACTTTCCAAAAATGGCAGTTTTATAGCCGGTGTTCTGCAACATTTCGGCAATGGTCATCTCTGATGCGTTTATGCCTACAGGGCTACCAGGCCCCAAGGCATTGTGTATGCCAATGCGGTTTGGATAGCATCCTGTAAGTATACCTGCTCTGGATGCCGAGCAAATGGGCTGTGCGGAATAAAAACTGGTAAGTCTTATGCCGTCTTTTGCCATCTGGTCCAGATTGGGGGTCTCTATATTGGGCGAACCGTTTGCCCCGATATCTTCATAGCCTTGGTCATCTGTAAAAATGAGTATTACATTAGGAGGGGACTTCGGGTCTTTTTTTTCCTTTTTTTCGGCACAGGAAAACAAGGTTAGGGCAAGATAGAGTAAGGGTAAAATTTTTAACATGGTATTGGTTGTTTACTGTGCAGGTGATGCATAGAAATTAAACGACTAAAATAGTATTTTGAAATGTTATCTGCCAAAATCTTATGGAGACTATTTAAAATTATGTTGTAGGAGTTGTAGAATACGTCGTTTTTTGTCCTCTTGAGCCTGTCTGCAGAAAGGCAGGCCTGTCTTTCAGTTGACAGTTACATTTGCAAGTTGTAGGGCTCTTCTGTTATTAAATGACGGACTCAAATGCGCTCTACCGGAGGACCTAACAATAACCTTTAAAAAACTAGTAATCAACCATCCATGATCCGGAGGGCCTTGGCTTGGGGTCTATTTTTTGGGATTGTACCTTGGGGGTATACAAAGCGCTATTGTGGGATGGCTTAGATGCGCCATGGAAAAATCGATTTGAAAAAAGGAGAAACCACCTAGCGAATTGTAGGTCATTTAGGCCAAATAGAGGTCTACAAGACCTTCGGGTGTATCCACAAAAATGGTCTTGTTGTCGCGGTCTACCTTGGTGATGATTTGGTCGTTTACGGGGATAAGCAATTGTTTGTCCCCTTTTTCTACCTCAAAAAGGGCTTGTGAGGTAGTGTCGTTGACACTTTTTACTATGCCTATGTCGCCATGGACCTTATCCTGTAAAGTAAAGCCTATTATTTCGTGGTAATAAAACTTATTGCCTTTTAATTTGGGTAAAAAGGAAAGAGGTAGGTATATTTCGGAGCCCATTACTTTGTCCGCATCCGATTCATTGGAGACTTCCTCAAATTTTACCCGTAGCAAACTGGATTTGTGCAGTCTGCTTTTTTCAATAAAAAATGGAACCAGATTGTTTCCCAGTGAAACAAATACTGATTCCATTTTCTCGTATAATTCGGGTTCATCGGTATCCAATTTTATTAGGACCTCCCCCTTAAAGCTGTGTTTGGAAACGATTTTACCGAGGTAGAAGCATTCTTCCTTTTTCATCGTTTCTAAATCCCTATTCTGTTTCCTTAGTCTCTTCCGTAGCTTCTGCTGCTTCGGTAGTTTCTTCGGCTGCTGCTTCCGGAGCGGCTTCCTCTTCGGCAGGTGCCTCAGCGGCTGCTGCGGCTGCCTTACGTTTTTCGTTAACCTCTTTTTCTGCTTCTAGAGCTTTCGCTTTTGCATCGGCTTCTGCTTTTGCCAAGTCTTCTACCTTAGAACTAACTAGTTTACCTTTTTCCTCCAACCAAGCGTTGAATTTTTCTTCAACCTGCTCTTCGGTCAAAGCACCTTTACGTACTCCGCCCAACAAATGATGCTTTAAAAGTACTCCCTTGTAAGAAAGGATTCTTTTAGCTGTATCTGTAGGTTGTGCTCCATTCTGTAACCATTTTACAGAACTGTCAAGATCCAATTCAATGGTTGCAGGGTTGGTGTTTGGGTTGTAAGT
>CAXAVP010000176.1:0-9222 GCA_963972175.1 uncultured Arenibacter sp. | reverse complement strand
ACAAAAAACCTTGCAGGATCAGGGGTGGAAAGAAAACGGGACAGGTAGGAAGCCCTAGCCAGCAATGATTGCCCAATTTGCTCAATATTGCAAAATCAACTCTTGAACCCAACAAAAAAATTCAGATGATCATACCTACAAGGTTTAAAAAAACCTTGCAGGATCAGAGGCAAAAAGCAACGACAAATGCCCGCCTTATCCCAAAAACCGAACATGCGTTTAATTCCCCCATATCCGGCCCCATAATGCCAGTAAGAGTCGCTCTCCATCACTTCTACGCTTAGGGGTTTCTTCCACCTTCAATAGACCATTGTTCTGTATTAACGCATAACTAAAGGCAAATTGCTCTTCACGGGCATCCAAACTCATCAATCCAAATCGCAGATCGTTAAAAAACAACTGCCCCTCATTTTCCGTTACCGTAAACCAGCCTTCGGTTATATTTTTAAGCCGCAACACCTTATCATTCCCAGCCAAATCCCCCAACAACTCATGGTTTTTAGGGTACCTACTAAACTGAACCGGTTTATCATCAAAAAAAGAGTAGTTCCCTAAAAGGTAAGCATCACCGGCATCCACATTAGCAGACCAGAGAATAGTATTAAAGGGCGAGGGTCTAACATCCATCTCCTGATAAGCTATACCCTGTGCGTGTAGACTATCCGTAATTTTTTTAAAAGCAATTCCCTTTAGTACCAATGTGAGTACCAAATAAGTACTACTAACTATCAGCCCCAAGGTATTATAGCGTCTACGCAAAGGGGAGTCGCGCTTTTGCCACAGGGCCATAATAAGAAATAATAAAAACGGTAGGGTGTATAGGGGATCTATAACAAAAATACTCTGAAATGCCAGCCTTAGGTTAAACGGCCAAAACAGCTGGGTCCCCCAAGTAGTAAAGTCAGCCAATATGGGATTCGTAAAGAGCCCCCAGAACATTAACCAAGACCAGTCCTTCCACGTGGCTGGTCCATTCCGCTCCAATTTATAGATCAACCACCCAAAAATTGGCGCAAATAGTACCGAAAAGAAAATAGAGTGACTAAGGCCACGGTGCCATTCTATGGCCGTTACTGTATCCGTAAGATAATTGGCCAAAACATCCAAATCCGGTATGGTGCCTGCAATAGCCCCGTAGAGCATAGCTTTATTTCCTACCTTCTTACCTAAAACCGCCTCGCCTACGGCAGCACCAAGCACTATTTGTGTTAGAGAATCCATTGTTTTAATTCTTAAAAGGCCATAGCCAATATTTACTTGGGGTTCCGGCAATATCCTTGTCCACTTCAGTCTCCTAGAAACACTATTCCACTATCTCCATTTTTTTCAACAAGAAAGAAGCATTCATATTTTTACAGATTCCCGGTTTAAAGGTATAATCAAAATGAAGTTCATTATTGATGATCTCGGCATCAAAATAATAATTTTCAACCTGTGGCAGTTCTTTGGAAGCTTCGCACAGACTTAAATCATGGGTAGCAATAATTCCGGTAGATTTGGAAGCCACCAGTCGCTCAACAAATTTGCGCGACCCTATAGCCTTATCCATACTGTTAGTTCCCTTTAGGATCTCATCCAATACAATAAAATAGTCACCTTTCCCAATCTGATCTACAATATACTTAAGTCGTTTCAATTCCGAAAAGAAATAGGATTCATCATCCGTGAGGGAGTCCGTGGTCCGCATACTGGTTATTAATTTAATCGGACCGTATTCCACCGCCGAGGCACAAACGGGAAGGCCCATATTGGCCATAACAATCTGCAGGGACACTGTCCTTAAAAACGTACTTTTTCCGGCCATATTGGCCCCGGTCACTATAAAAAACTCCTCTCTCAGTATATTGATATCATTGGTCACCGCCTTCTGGGGATCCAATAAAGGATGTGATGCCCCACGGGCCTTGAGTACAACATCACCTTCCACAAGTTTTGGATAGACATAATTGGGATGGTTATGGGCAAAATTCCCCAAACTATTGTACACATCAAAAAAGGCGATGGCCTCAAACCAATTTTCTACCTTGGCCCCATGTCTAGCTATCCACTGCTCTATTCTATGCGCTTGTCGCAGGTCCCATAAAAAGAATCCGTTTCCCAGCAAGGCAAAAAACATATTGTTCCGTTGATCCAAGGCGCTGAGTATTTCCGAAAACTGCTTTAAGATCTGCGATGCCTTTTCCTTCTTGGACACAACACTATTCCTTTTTTCCTTTAAAAGGCCTGTAGTAAATGTCTCTTCCTCTATTTTTAATATCAACTTTTGATATTGCCGAAAGGTGCTTTGTACCCTATTTGCATCCGATGCCAATTTGGAAGTGTTTTTTAGATAGTAGCCACTTATCAACAAACCCATCAAGAGCATTATTATAATGGGCAATCCAGGGAGTAAACCCAGTAAATACCCTCCAATAAAAAACACGGAAAGAAGGGAAAACATATTGGACATTATCCGCATGGCCCGAGGAACATAGGATGTGTACCCTTTAAGCCAAGACACTATGGTCTTTGTACCAACCTCCGTTTTCACCAAGAGCGCTATTGCTGAAAACTGCTGTCTCCAATCGGGCTTTTTGGCCAATTCCGCAACAGCCCCCTGTTTGGAGGCAATATCATCAATATTGTTGGACAGGAGCATTTTTACCAAGAGCTCACTGCCCTGAGGCAAGGCGGTACGGTTACTGTACTGATAAAAGGAACCTTTTCCAAAAAGATCTATATCTTGAGCAAAAAAGTGTGCAGGATCCCTATACTCCAATCCGTCAGAAAGCTGATGAAATTTACGCTCCAACACCTCTATCTCGGTTTGGTTTAATTTTATCAGTGCCAATAATCTATCCCGCCGATACAATAAATCGGTATGCTTTGAAATCAGGTAAAGAAATATGGCAATTGCCACAATAATTACTGTAAAGACCAATTTGGCCTCACCAAAAAGAAAGTACACCATGGCTGCAGCAGCAAAAAAGACCAGCAACCTGATACTACTGGATACAAGAAGCCTTTGTTTAACCTTACCCAACTGCTCCGTATAGGTTTTAATTCTATTTTGATAAAAAGATATAAGACTATCCATTTAGGAATTTGAAAGTTTCTTAGACACTGTTGATTTTATTATAAAGAATTGAGCTCGGCCCGGAGTTTTTTGGTTAGGCCTGCAACCACTAGTTCATAGGAATGGTCTATCAATTCCCGTACCAAAACAGGGGACAGGGCCTCCAAGTACAAGGTGTTCCAATGTACTTTGCTCATGTGATACCCCCCTACAATCTTACCATCATAGGTTTCCCGAAGTTCAATAGCCCTTTCCGGATCGCATTTTAAATTGGCCTGGGACGGAATCTTCTCCAGGGGTACCAAGGCAAACATTTTACCCATTACCTTAAAGACCAAGGTAGCGGCATCAAAAGGAAATTCTTCGGTAACGCCCTTTTTACCAATACAATGCTCCCTAAATTCCTCTATGTTCATAGCTACTGAAATTTATGTCACTCTTATTATACAAGTAGGTCATTGTTATTCAGAACCCAGCAAGATGCTACACCTCTCTGTTATCAATACCATTGCCAATATCGATAGGGCAATACCAGAAGGAAACTGTGCTTAAAATGACCCCTGTATTGTCCTAGCCTACTTATTGGATATAATTCTGTAACCTTAAAATACCCCAAGGGAGCCGATCCCTCCAGATTAACATTATACCATACTAAATACCAATGGAATCGTACACGATTACCTTGGTCCACAAAGAGCTGGATTCTGCCACAAACAAATTATGGGCTTCTTCCGTCTGATATTTTGCCTGAGCGTCTGCCGATTCAAAGGATACTACCAAGGAATAGGTAAAAGACCCGTCTACGACATCACGTGTAGCCTTGGGGGGCACTCCCACAAAATTTGTTTTGGCATATTTGGAGTCACGCATAAATTTCAATAGCGATGTCTCAAAAGCCTTCCTGTCCTCCACACTATCCGGGTTCTTTAACCAAAAATAAACGGTGTGCACAAAATTGGAATCAAAGTTCTTCATGTTTTCTTTGTTTTGACCGTAGCAACCTACGGTCATTGTTAAAAATATTATTGTATAAATTATGGTTTTCATTTCTGTTTCTGTTTATATGTTCTGCCCTTTGCAATTTGGTATAGGGTTGGTATTCTACCTGCTAAAATAACAAACATTTAAACAATATGGACCTGAGGGACAAAAGGAAACTACACATCTAAAAACTGCTTCTTACGATTACTCATTTCCAAAGCGGTATAATCCAACTTCCAACCAATGGTCTCCACAATTTTTTCAATTAAAAGGATGGCCTCCAAAGCCTCCTTATTGGCTGTATCCATTAAGCCACTTTCTGGAATCTTTTCCTGTATATGTTGCCTTGCCTCGGCGTTTAATTTGGTTAGATCCGCGGGGGTGAAGGCGTTGAACAGCCCATTCTGAATATCATAAAATTGCAATTCCGGGGAAATAGACAAAATTTCCGGCTGGGGAAAATTGGTGAGGATAATTTTTTTCTTGTCATTATCGGCATGCAGCTGAACTTTTTTCAGATCAAACCCAATATGAGCCTTGGCATTGATCACTATTAAGGCCTTCTTTTTGCTGCTCACCAGGCTCAGAAAGCGTTCTTTGGTATTTTCATATCGGTAAATTTCGGCAAAATCACCCTCTACCGTAATCAATTTACAAACACTCTTTATCTTGTCCAATAATATATCGGATTGATGTTCGGTCAATTCCCTTTTCTTCTTTTTTCTAAAAAAGGAAAACACCCAATACATGGCAATGGCCCCCAGTATAAGACCTGAAAAAAGTTCCAATATATCACTCATTTGTTCTGCCTATTTCTCCTAAATGGGTGTATTTAAACCCCTTGTTATATTTAAGTCCGTAACCCATGACCCTATCCAAGGAAGCATGGGAAAATAGGATAATCCCTATTAATTGTAGCAAAGGTAAGGAAAGATAGACCCCGAAAAAATAGATAGCTATAGCCAATCCTTTGTGGTGGAACAAATTATACCCTATAGCACCTGCCCTATCTCCCAAAAGATACCCCAACATACCAATATCTGGTGCCAAAATTAAACCGGCAAACCACCACCAGCTATAATCCAACAAACTAAAAAGATATACACCCAAAAGCAGCATCAAAACTTCTTCCAACTTTATTAGTATGCGCATAGCAGAAACAATATTATTCTTCAATCTTGTACAACACCGGCCTACTGGGTGTGGCATCGTTCTCAAAGGAGGCCAATTGAAGGTTTATAAAATACTTGCCATCCTTTATGGAATTCGCCACATAAACAAACTCGGTTATAGTGGCATGCAGGCGACGCTTGCCATGAAAGTTCCAAAAGGTCTTATGGGCTACCAAGGCTCCTTCATCCTTTTCCTTATCTACAGAGGGAAGGTCTACCAACAAATGCTCCACTCCCTTATCTACCAACAATTGCGCAGCATCCTCCAACAAATAAGGAGGATTGCTATTGGCATATTGTCGGCTCATTTTATCCTTTAGATTGGGAATGGTCCTAATAATTACAGCCTCCCTTTTTTTATTACCTAGGGCATATTGCAATTGCTTTTTGGAAATCACAAAATCGTCCTTTATTTTCTCAGGGGCTATGGTAATGACCTCAGCCATAAAAAAATACTTGGCCAAACATTTGTTAACCGAATAGAATTCCTTGCTAATATGCCCCACACATTCGGTATGGGTACCATGGGCATGGGGGTTAAAATAAATGTCGTTAAAATTGGTAGAAGCCCCTTCGCTTACCTTGCCCACAAAGTCGCCCTCGCTATGGGGCTCAATTTTTGGCGGCCCTACATACCAAGCATTTACATTGGAGTCCTTTCCTGTTATGGGGATGGAAATATCCAAGGGGTTGGCAAGATCTATTTTGTAGTTTTTAGTATTGTGCTTTATAATTGTTTTCATATGTGCTGAACTTGTTTCAGTATCTCCTATTGTATTATAAGTTATTTAAATCGATGTCTTAAAACTTTCAATTCCGGATTCATTTCCTTGATCAAATTCCATTTCCAGTATCTATGTCAATTTTTATTTGCTTTTCGCCTTTAATGCCATTTCTAATCTCCTCAATTTCTTCAAAATAAACAAAAGATTTAAGATGATATTTCTTTGTAAAAAATGAAGCTATATCTAGTTTGTGGAGCCTTAATTGATTAATAATATTTTTAGTTGCCCCGATATCACAAAAGGTATTAAACCTCAGGGCATGTCCTGAACCTAATTAGTGCAATCAACCCAAGGGTTCAGGAATTGTACTTTGATCCCACCGAAACGGCGGGATTAGTTCAACTTTCAATTTTCAGTGCGTCTTACTGACTTCTCAAAATTAAGTTTCACCAATAAATTTCTTGTAGAATGACTAAGGGTATAAAAATAACCTTTTGTCATAAAAAGAGCTTTGATCCTAAAAACATGATCAGGACAAGTTAACCAAAAATAAATCGGCTGCAATCCCATCGCTTAAAAACTTGCCTTTTTTCGAAACCAACAAATGATCCTTCTCTATATAAAGTAGTCCGTCCGCTATTTTTTTTTGAGCCTGTTCCATCAAATAAGCATAAAACTCTTGTCCGAAGCTAGATTTTATCCGCTCTAAAGAAACTCCCCAAATGGTGCGTAAACCGGTCATCACATATTCGTTATAGCGATCGGTTTTGGACAACACCTCTGTTTCCATGGGCAGTTCGTCTTGGCCTATTGCTCTCAAATACTTGCTGTTGTTACCAACATTCCATCCTCTACTGTTGCCGTCGTAAGAATGGGCAGACGGACCTATACCCAGATATTTCTTTCCTTGCCAATAGGCGGTATTATTGCGCGAAAAATAGCCAGATTTCCCAAAATTTGAAATTTCATAGTTTACAAATTCCGCCTCCTCCAATTTCTGGACCAGTATATAAAAATGGGCTTCCGCCAATTCATCATCTACAGGGGGCACCAAGCCTTTATCAATAAACGCTTTTAAGGCCGTTTTGGGCTCTACGGTAAGGGCATAGCTAGAAATATGGGGCACTCCAAAGGACAAGGCTTTGTCTATATTGGATATCCAACGCTCATTGGTCATACCGGGAACACCATAAATTAGATCGATGGAAATATTATCAAAATATTTCTTGGCCATCACAATACAACCCTCTGCTTCTTGGGCATTGTGTGCCCTATTCATCATTTTTAAATCCTCCTCAAAAAAAGATTGAATACCAATGCTCAGCCTATTGATGGGAGATTGGGCCAATTCTTCTATCTTCTCTTTGGACATATCATCGGGGTTGGCCTCCAAGGTTATTTCGGGATCCTCTGCCACGGTATAATTACTGCGAATAGCCTCAATTATCCGGTCTATTTCGGCCATATCCAATACCGATGGCGTTCCGCCCCCAAAGTAAATGGTCTGTACCACCTCCTCCTTAAACTCATCCTTCCTAAGCGCTAACTCTTTAATAAGGGCCAATACCATAGCCTCCTTCTTCCCCATATTGGTGGAAAAATGAAAATCGCAATAGTGACAGGCCTGCTTGCAGAATGGGATATGTATGTAGATTCCCCCCCCGCCCCCATGGGGGGAGCTTAATATACCGTTCATAATGGGTTACAATTCACAAAAATTAGCTTTTCTTTTTTCTCAAATCAACGATATCGGATGCACTGATTCCTTTTTTGGATCGCGAACTCTGAACTCCCCCTTTGGGGGCTGGGGGGCTATTCTGTTTCACAAAAGCATCCCAACCACTATAACTTTTACCTACTTCAATACGGCCATCATTGTAAAAATGACATACGGCTGCGGCGAGTCCGTCCGTGCTGTCCAGGTTTTTGGGGAGCGACTTTAACCCCAGTACACTTTGCAGCATTTTGGCCACTTGTTCTTTACTGGCGTTCCCGTTACCCGTAATGGCCATTTTAATCTTTTTGGGCAAATACTCGGTGATGGGGATTTCGCGGGATAGTCCTGCCGCCATGGCCACACCTTGGGCCCGGCCCAACTTTAGCATGGACTGCACATTCTTGCCAAAGAAAGGTGCCTCTATAGCTATTTCATCCGGATGATAGGTATCAATGAGTTCTATGGTACGTTCAAAAATGAGTTTTAGCTTGGTATAGGGGTCATTGTATTTCTGAAGCAAGAGTTCGTTCATTTGAACAAACTCCATTTTCTTATTCACCACCTTTATTAGGCCAAAGCCCATAATGGTAGTTCCGGGATCTATCCCCAATATTATCTTTTCGTTTGCCAATGAAGGAATTATTTTAGGTTTATACCGTTATTTAATTGGAATTCACAATAATGGGAATCCGAAATTTTGAGGATACGGGCACCCCTCTTTTTAGCGCTGGAGACAAGGGAGGCAGTCCTTTTAAGCTTTGTGTAATAATACTGCGAAATCCAGGGATCTGATTTTCGATCTCCTCGTTGCGTTGCACTTCCAATACTGAAATCTCTCCTTTGTTATCCACCAAAAAATCGACATAAACAGTGGTATTTACCTCGGAATCAAAATTAAATTCAAACTCCTTTAAAGTCCCGATATAATGAGTTAAAAGGGTACTTTGAAAACACTCCAACTGACCCTTTTTGTCCAGCATTTCATCGCAGTTGTCAAATAAAGGGTACTTATCCACCTCATTAAAATTAATACTGCGCATTTCCTCATTTACCAATTCTTGGGTTTTTTCTTCTTTGGAAATAAACCAGTCGCAAGAGGTAAAAAGACAAAAACAAGCCAAAACCGCAACTTTCCTATGGCCTACAATTTTCATGAAATAAACTTCGGAATAGTACAGTGGTCAACTTTTAGAAAGAAATAGTAGTATTTACTTATTGGTAATATGGTATTTCTGTTGATCCGTAACCACAAGCATAGTAGTAGGCAATCCCTTGTACTGAAAAGTTAAGACATCTCCTTTCTGGGCTTCGACCTCAATTATTCCATCAAAGTCAGTTACCACAATCTCATTTTTTCCTTGTACGGAAACATTTACCCCTGGTAACCCTTTGGTTCCATCGGTAACTATACATCGAAGATACTCCTTACCTCCAACCTTTTTAACATCTGCCATTACGGACATCGTATTCGAAACAGACATTAATTCCATCGATTGCGAAGACTCATTTTCTTCTGGCCCCTGAAGCCTGAATGTAATCGGAATCGAAAAAGGTACCCGTACTTTTTCACCA
>CAXAVP010000175.1:0-9233 GCA_963972175.1 uncultured Arenibacter sp. | reverse complement strand
TACGTATACCAGGATATGGACCCTAAATCTATTTTGGCCATTAGGGTTAACGGGGAATTGGAATACCCAGCGTCTTCCAAATTCCCTGAAGGAGAGGATGTGATGTTATTAAATTATCCAAAAAATGAAGTAGAAGCAGAGGTGAAGGTCATAAAAAAGGAACGCTATCTTACCTTGGAGCTCACTTCCATCACCAAAGAAAACCAAATTGAATTGGTTCTGTGGGGGCCTTTTGAGACAACTATTAAAGAAACCATTGGAGAAACTGTAGGTGTGGTTCGCAACAAGGATTTTGCTATTGGAATTCAGGCTTTGAACAAAAGAACACTTGGTGGGTACCCTTCTACCGAGGACGATTCAACACCCTCTTTTGATATTTTTGGAACCACAAGTTTGGTAGATATTTCAGATTCGCTAAACATTCTTTATAGAGGGCATACGGCTTTGCCAAAAGATTATGGGAGTTCTTTACAGGCCTACACTAGAAATAGGAATAAAGAAAGGATCATTGCTGCTATGGGTCACCAAAAATATGTGGCACCGGCATTCAAGGACAAGGGTATAGTAGGCTCTAAAATTGCATTGTTTGGATGTGAACCTGAAGAAGTCCTTAATACCATTGAAGCAATAGAACTTGGGGAAGGATTGCCTCACCCTACCATTGATGGGGTATGGAGTAAAAGGGCTGTAACAGCTACAGCTGCTTATTTAATACAGGATTTTGGAACTTCTTCCATAGATGATGCCATAGCACTTACCAAAAAGGCTGGATTACATTACTTGTACCACTCCGGGCCATTTGCAAATTGGGGACATTTTGATTTGCATAAAGAAGCATTTCCCAAAAATTGGGAGAGTATGAAAGAATGTGTGGACAAGGCAGAACAAGAGGGAATTAAATTAGGGGCCCACACCTTGTCAAATTTTATAACCACCAATGACCCTTATGTAACACCTGTTCCAGATGAAAGATTGGCGAAAGTAGGTGCCAGTTTGCTTGTAAAGGATATTGATAAAGAGGAAAAGAATATAGAAATCAAGGATCCGTCTTTTTTTAATCAAATGGGGAACAACAGCCTTCATGCGGTGGTAGTTGAAGATGAAATTATTAGATACGAAAGTGTCTCGGAAACAGCACCTTGGGTGTTGTTAAATTGTCAACGGGGAGCCTTTGGGACACAACCTAGTGGTCATAACCAGGGCGATAAAATTTCGAAATTGGCAGATCATGGTTATAAGACTTTTTTGACCAATATGGATCTTGGGATAGAAATGTCCAGTAGAATAGCAGACCTCTACAATAAGACGGGTTTGAAACAAATATCCTTTGATGGTTTGGAGGGCAATTATTCAACAGGAATGGGCGCTTATGGAGAATTGTTGTTCGTAGATGCCTGGTACAATAATTTGAAGCCCGAAGTAAGGAACGATTATATTATGGACGCCAGTAGACCAGGTCATTATTTTTGGCACATGTTTACCCGTATGAACTGGGGGGAACCATGGTACGCTGGTTTTAGGGAAAGTCAGACTTCATATCGTTTATTGAATCAGGATTATTTTAGGAGAAATTTTATTCCCTGTATGCTTGGCTGGTTTAGTATGAGGGACAATACCAGTTTGGAAGATATAGAATGGATGTTGGCCAGAAGTGCTGCATTTGACGCGGGATATGCCTTGGTTACCTCTGTAGATTTAGTGAATAAAAATGGCTTCGGAGACCAAATATTGGAGAAAATAAAGCAATGGGAAAAAGCTAGATTAGGAGGGGTATTCAGCGATGAACAAAAGAAGAGAATGGAAAACATCAATGATGAGTTCTCCTTGGAAACAGTGTCGGAAAATAGTTGGAATTTAATCCCATATTCAGTTCAACGCTTTGAGCACCAGCTAAAGATCAGACAGCCAGGAGAGCCGGTATGGTCAGAATTCCAGTTTAAAAACATGTACGCCGGGCAACCACTTAAATTTATTTTGACCACCAAGAATACCAAGGTATCTGAAATATCCATTGAGTTGGATAATTTCAAAAAAGTTAAATTGGATGTTACTATAGACATAGGAGAGAATCTGAAGTACGATGGCGGTAATGAGGTTGTACTATATGATAAATCCTGGAATAGGATAAAAAGCATTCCGATAGACCCAGAAAAACTAAATGTCAGTAGTGGCGATCATAAGATAAAGGTAGATTGTAGTTTTTCTGCCCAAGAAGAGGCTAGTCTTAAACTGGAAATCAAAACAGCTGGTGAACCTGAGACAGTAGGGATTTAAAACTCAGTTTTCTGTAAAAGGCAATTTTGTTTTGAGAACTAATAAGAGGAAAAGGTTGATCACAAATTGGACCAACCTTTTTTGTGATTTAGGTAACAGAGATGAGGGTAAAATATCCATAGCCCTTCAGCTCAGCATAGGGCAGGAATTACAGAACTGAAATCGACTTTTAACAGATTCAGCGCTTACCTATAGAAATGAACATAGATATGCTAAAGCAATTCCCAACTTTAAAATCATATAAATCTTACTTTTATACAAGGCGGTTTGTTTAGTACCAGTGTTAATGGACTGGATTGAACTGGGCATATCGGTTTAAAATGTGGCAATTTTGGCTGATCTTTAAATTATAACGGTTCGTTTTGTGCCACTTGCTTCAGAGTTATCGGGTTGTATCGGTTCGATTTGTCTCACCCTGAATTCATGTTTACACTGTAGCATATTTACCCCTTGGGTTTTTAAGAATTGATCAGTTCATGTTTGTTCTATCCATACATCAGCTTGCCCACGTTGCTGCTGTCCAATATTATGCATTTGTTGGCCAGGTCCAAGAACTTGAACCCAAATTTGCGATATGTGAATGCCTTATTGATTAATGGCCCCCTTTCTTGTAGGTCTGCTTAGCTATAATTTTTTTGATATTTGATGATGCCACATATGGCTAACTTTACGTCAATTGCCCTATTGTGACCAAAATCAATGTGGTATAGGTTTGTAAAAAACCTAAAAATTATAATATGAAACGTAACATTTTATCCATCTTGTCTTTTTTATTGATCTTATTAAGTACATCTTCATTGGTAATGGCCCAAAATGTGAAGGACTTCAAAGTAAAGATGTTGGGTCCGGCAAATTTGAATTTTAGGAAAAGTCCTAAAAGGATCGTTATATCGGATTTTCAAGTCAATTTTCAAACGGCCTTGCAGTTGGAGGACAAAAAGGCTGGTGGGAAGATGTGGAGAGGAGGGTTAAAGGGCGATGCCAAAGCATCCTTGACCTTAGTTTTGGACGGATTGCAAATTGATGACCTACAAGAACTTACCGATAAACTGTTCGAGCAATACAAAGTAGATCTTAGATCTAAAGGTTTTGAAATAATCCCCATAGATGAATTATGGAACCACGGGGCCTACGTAAAAAACCGCGAGAAACGTTGGGAATTAAGAGCTGGGCAAGGTGGAGAAAAAGGGGAGGAGTTTGGGGCAATAGTTATGCGCCCAACAAGCCAAAAGTTTATAGTGGCAAAGCAATCCATGGATAACAAGAAGACCGGCCCTCTTAAAATAGCTAATTATGAAGAACAGGTGGAAATGAAGGTCTCGAACGGGAAAAAGGATTTTATTTTTAACAAAGTAGTTTTGAACGTGCAGGCGTTTGATAATGCTTTAAGCGAAACCTCCAGATCTTTGAACCGTATGGCTGGGTATGCCCAGGTAAAGGCTGAGACTGATTTTAAAATCAACGAATCGAGTGTTAACAGGTTTAATATAGGGCAAATGATTGTTCGTGGCGGTGTTGAGGTAGCTGATGTACTGGAAAAACAAAAATTTGATGCCTCTCAAGCTGCCGATGTGGATAAACGAGGTACGGATGCCGGTGTTTTTCATGTATGGCGGGTAGAAGACAAGGAAGATATTAATGTAAGTGTCGTAAAGTGCAATCCAGAAATTTATAAGAAGGGAGCAGAAATCGGTATTGATGCCTTTCTGGACGCCACTGTAGAAAAATTGGTGGATAAATCAAACTAAATAGTTCAAGGTTAACCAAATTGTTAAAAAAAGAGATTGATTATTTCTACATTTGGTTTAGCTTTAAATACCAACCATTTTCTTATTGTAATGACCGCCCTTAAAAAAAATGATTTTCGCTGTTTATTCTTCTTCATTCTATTCGGGTTACCACTGTTTGCCCAAGATATTCAACAGGAGATCATTGCGCTGAAAGATACTTTGGTACTGAAAAAGGAAGGAGATAAAGTATTGACATTGAAAGATATTGCAATGAAGTTTCGATCCATAGACATGGACAGTGCCAGATATTATACAGAATGGGCATTTAAGGAGGCAGAAGTTTTGGATGACGATTATTACAGGGCTAGGATATGGATTGTATATGGGATTCTTTCTTGGGATGAAGGTAGGCCAAAAGAAGCATTGGGTTTTCATCTGAAGGCCAAGCCTATTTTGGAAACTTCCAACGATCATTTTGTTTTGGGAAGCCTCTATACCAATATAGCCAATGCGTACGAGGCACTATCTGAGTTTGACAAATCGGTGGACTTTCAGTTTAAGGCTTTAGAGAACTTTACAGCAGGGAAGGATAGCATTTGGATTGCTGGGTCTTATTTAAATTTGGGTAATAGATATAAGCTGATTCAAGAACCTGATCTATCTCTGGAATACTATCTAAAAGCATTGGATTTGTATGAAGGGATTGGGAACAATTATTTTATGGCCATGTGCTATAACTGTTTGGCTGTGGCCTATTTGGAAAAAAAACATTACGACAAGGCTATTGAATATGCCAAAAAATCTTACGACACCAATAAAGATATCGGTGCCATACTAGAACTTGCATATCCTTTGACCAATTTGGCCCTGGCAAGTTGGGCACTGGGAAATTTTGATGATGCTGAACTTTATTATAATGAGGCCATAGCCCTTCAGCAGGAAAAGGGAGAACGTTTGGCCCTTATCTCATTAAAGAATGATTTGGCCAATATATATTTAAAGCAGGGTAAAATGGATCTGGCCGAAAAATTGGCTTTGACCACATATAGAGAAGCAGATTCAATAGATTACCTTCCAGGTATTGACGCGCTTTCTAAAACCTTATCTCTAATTTATGAAGAAAAACCCGACTTCAAAAAAGCATATGGGTATCATCAAAAACATAAGGCAGCAAGAGACAGTCTTTATTTTGCCGAAAAAGCGAGGGAAATGTTCAACCTAAAGGAAAAGTACGAGTCCGAGCAGAAGGAAAATGAGATTCTGCGCCAACAGAACGAGCTAGTAGAAAGCGAGCTTTCCTTAAAAGAACGCAATAATATGTTGTTCGCCAGTGGTGGTTTATTGGTATTGCTTTTATTGATTGGTATAGTTGCGTTTCGGGAACAGAGAGTAAAGGCAAAGAACTTTGCACGGGAAACTGCCTTGGAAAAGGCTATGGCCGAGGCAAGCGCCCAAGAGAACCTAAAGGAACAACGTTTGCGCATAGCCCGTGATCTACATGACAACATTGGTTCCCAGCTTACCTACCTCACCTCGATTACGGATTCGGCCAAAAGAGGGATAGATAAGGGCGAAGTATTCCTCATGGAAAAGCTTACCCATATGAAACAGTTTTCCTTAGTGACCATATCCGAACTGAGGGATACCATTTGGGCCATGAACAAGGATGAAATCAGTTTGGAAGACATAAAGGAACGCACCCAACAATTGGCAGCAATCGTCCATGAGGCTACCGATGACAAGATCATGGTAAGGGTAGAGGGTAATCCTTCGCCCAAAGTGCTCAATGCCTTTACAGGGATGAATCTATTTAGGATTGTCCAGGAATCCGTGAACAATGCCGTAAAACATGCCGACAGTCCAGAAATACTTGTAACTTTTTCAGAGGAAGACAATACCGTTAAAATTGAGATCGAAGATTTTGGAAGTGGTTTCGATTCTACAAAAGAATCAACTGGTAACGGTCTTCAGATTATGCGTAACCGGGCCAAAAAAGCTGGAATTGAATTAAAGCAGACATCTGTTCCGGGTAAGGGTACTAAGGTTGACTTAGAGATCAACGTTTAAATTGGGGTTCCCATTAAAATTAATAACAAAAGGATGAGCAAAATTAAATTGGCCATAGTGGATGACAATACATTTTTGGCTCGGGCCATTCATGAAAAGCTTGTCGATTATGACGATCTTGACATCAAATACATGGTGTACAATGGAAGTGAACTTTTGGCAAAATTGGAAAAGAACCATAACCTTGACCTAGTGCTCATGGACATTGAAATGCCAATATTGGATGGGATAGAGACCGTAAATCTCTTAAAGCAAAAGTACCCACACATTAAGGTGCTCATGCTGACTGTTTTTGACAACGACGAAAATATTTTCAATGCCATAAAAGCAGGGGCCGATGGATATTTGCTCAAGGAAATTGAGGCGGATAAATTATATACGGCCATCAAGGATACACTTGGCGGAGGGGCGGCCATGAGCCCTTCCATAGCTGTAAAAACTTTAAGGCTTTTGCGTTATCCGGAAAAACGGGAATCTTTAGCCGTAAATGAAGATATGGTTGTGCTGAGTGTAAGGGAACAGGAGGTTTTGGAGCAATTGGCAAGGGGACTAAGTTATACGGTCATAGCTAATAATTTATTCCTTTCTCCCAGTACCGTAAGGAAGCATATAGAAAACATTTATAGGAAACTTCAGGTGCATAACAAATTGGAGGCGGTGCAGAAGGCTAGGAGGCAAAATCTGATTTAATTCACCAGCATACGGAGATTCTAATAGTTGTTGTTATAAAGGTCAGGCTTGAATGTATTCTATGATATTGGGATGTGGCAGAATTATTAAAATATTGGATTTACCCAAATATTTCTCAACGTCGAATAATGTCCTTTATGTAGTATAGGTAAATTTATGAACTTCATATTATTGGATGTCCGTAGGATCAATCCTAAAAGTTGTGTGTGAATTGGAAAAAGATAGAATGAACTATTCCAGAGTTCGTATTCCGTTCATTTCTTGCATTGCCCCAATGCCTGGCATTTACTGCGCCTAATTCCGATTCAGCAGCAAATCATCAATTTCATAAAAACCTTTAATCAACAATTATATGCAATGAATTGAATAGAAAAACCACCCGTGGGTGGTTTTTTAAAGAGGAGCCGGAGGATTGCATATCCCTAGTTCTCGCAGTGTTGCAAATAAAAATACCCGTTGTTTGCACAACGGGCATCCTATAAGAGTTCAAAAATGCTCGAGCAAACTCGGCATTTTCTCATGCCTTTGGTCTGCTGCGTATTTTTGAGTGTTGTGAAGCCGGAGGTCTAGAACCTGCATCGGGAATACCTTTTTTACAGGGGTTTACGGGAATTAGGTATTTTAGTTGGATTGTTGGTTTATCCTTTCAATCTACAGAATTGTACATTTTATTTGGTCATTTGAGTGATTGATTGTTATTATTTTTATTTAGGTACGGTATCAAGTGAATTGGTAAGATCAATATACCTTACATCGTTTGGATTGTCGGTTATTGCAAAATTTAAAAGTAAATTCCCATGTAAGGATTGGTAATTACCCTCTTCCTCCAATCGGAATATTCGAATCAAGTTCTTATTGGTGGTATCGTTTTTCATACTAGCGTTTAATTTGTCTATATTATTGTAATATTTCCGCCAGTCATATGAATGATATCTTCTACTCTGACGAAACTCTTTTAATCCTTTGGCCAAATCACTGGTATCATCCATAATATCATTGTTAGGTTCTAAATAAACAACAACCTTTCCCTTTAAATCCTCAATAGGTGTATCTCTATTTATACCATTCTGCATGGCTTTGGATGCTACGTATCTTACATTTTCAATCCCTAGGGTAGCTTCTACCTGGTCAAGCATTTTTTCCCATAATCCATTATATAACCAAACTTTGTATTCTTTGAGTTCTAACATTAAAAAAATAGGGTAATCCTCTTCTGACATACTATCTTTTATTAATGAAGCCCAATCTGTTAAATAATTACTAGTGGGGTTTCCTGTTATGTGGGCTACTTCATCAGATGGGTAATCGTGACCGATGACAAAATCAAATGAGAAGTCATCAATCGAAATTTGTCCATTATCATTCCGGTAATTTATAAGGTAGGAGTTTTTTGATAAGTTAAATGATGCGAATTTCCTGTTTTGTGCTTGCCATTCTTTTTGAAATACAAAATACAATTCGTCCCCATTAAATCCATTTATGGAAATTTGTCCATTATCTTTCCTATAGTTAAACAAATAGGGAATCCCTTCCAAAGTAATTGAAATCAATTCCCTATCCTTTGCAACCCAATGCTTTTTATATACATTACTAAGCCCACTTCCGGTAAACCTGTCTATGGATATTTGTCCATCATCTTTGCTGTAATTTGCCAAATAGACTTTGCCATCCCAGTCTATCGTAGTTAGTACTCGGTTTTTTTCCGTCCAATTGCCTTTGTATACGTTCGCCAGCCCATTTCCTGTAAACCTATCTATAGATATCTGTCCATTGTCCTTGCTGTAATTTACCATATAGGAATTGCCGTTCCATTCCATTGAAGTCAGCACCCTATCTTTTTCCGCCCAATTAGTTTTGTACACGTTGACTAGTCCATTTCCAGTAAACTTGTCTATAGATATCTGTCCATTGTCCTTACTGTAATTTACCATATAGGAATTGCCATTCCATTCCATAGCAGTAAGCACCCTATCTTTTTCCATCCAGTTACTTTTGTACACGTTGGTTAATCCATTTCCGGTAAACTTGTCTATTGATATCTGTCCATTGTCTTTACTGTAATTGGCCAGATAATAACCATCATTCCTCTCTATCGCAGTAAGCACCCTATCTTTATGTGCCCAATTGGATGAATAAATGTTATTCGAGTTTAGGGGCCATAAGTCCAATTCAAAAAAACTCATTTTTGAATTGAGTTGTGAAGAAATACTGCCACGTAAGCCTCCCGAATAGGAATTATGGGTTCCGCGAAAACAGAAATCACCATATTTTTTATTAATACTATCAGAGGATGCCGTAAACTTAATTGCTGCTTCGGCTTCTGTGCTGGTGGAACCAATATTCTTAATTTCCTCCACATTATTTTTGGTGCAAGAACTTGCGAAAACTAAAAAAATGCCTAGTAAAGTTTTTTTATTCATCATGTTTTAAAAATTTAATTAATAATTATTGTCTTAAGACCTGTAATAGTTA
>CAXAVP010000174.1:0-9254 GCA_963972175.1 uncultured Arenibacter sp. | reverse complement strand
GCTCAATAATTGCACCCCATCATAATCAGGAAGGCGCAAATCGGTCAATACCAAATTATAGGTTTCCCCTTCCAATTTGGACTTGGCTTCCCTGGCCGTAAAACTTATATCCACCTCATAATCGTTTCTTATCAGAAACTTCTGCAACATTTGGCAAAATGCGGCGTCATCTTCAATTATAAGTATTTTAGACATATAATTTTATTAGCTGTTAAAATATTAGTAAACTACCTCGGGGCAAGCCTATCTACCAACAAAGGCAGGCCCGCAAGGCATTGAAAGGAACCTTATTTTAAACTTAGACGCAAGCGTCGGAGCACCCGCCTGCGGCAGGCAGGTTCAAATCTCAATTGTCGCGTAAAAATACCACATGTATAGCAGTTGCCCTTTAAATTTTTCATAAAAAAAGAAGGGGATTGCAGATTGCAATCCCCTTCTTACCAAACCAACTTGATACAAAACAAATAACTCAAGCTAAATTAAATTTCTATCCAATTGCCATCCTTATCGGCATACAAGGTACCCTCTGTACCATCTTCTAACGCAACTTCCAATTTATATTGATCCTTATCATTGGAATAAGCCTTGTTGATGGTTGCCGAAGGATAATTTGTTGCCAGGGCTTCGGTAACCGCTTCGGGCACATTCTTGGTTTCTATTTCGGTAAAGTCTTCCTGTACAACGGCCACCTCTTCGGCGACTGACACTGCTGTCCCTGCTTCTTGGGCAAAAGCAGTTAAACTTCCAAAAGATAATACGGCTACAAAAAATAATTTTTTCATGATTTTCATTTTAATAGTTAAACTTGCCATATACTGTGAAAAGATGATACCAGCTTCAGATTTCGGTTATTATAATTTTCAAATATCTAAATGTCAGATACTTGCATGTTTTAACCCAAGTTGATCACTGTGTATTTTTGGGTAAACAAGCCGCAAAGTGGGAAATAGGTATACACTCATAGACAGTGTTTCCTTATAGTTATACCCACAACATTTCACTCAAAGATGCTATTTGAATTATTTAAGCGATAGAGACCCTTTAATGATATCATTAGGAGTACCGTTGCTGGAACTAAAATATAGTATTGGTATTAAGGTCTATTGAACCTGGTGGTCTCCACGGGCTTCTAAAAGACACAAAAAGGGCCGCAAAATGCGGCCCTGCCAATTCAATACTATTTCAAATATTCAACTTACATATCTATCCAGTTTCCTTCTGCATCGGCATACAGTTCAGAACTGGTACCGTCAGAAAAAGTAACTTCCAGCTTATACTTTTCTTCGTCGTTAACGTAGGCCTTGGTAATTTCAGCTCCCGCATGATCTTTTTCCAATGCCTTTGTTACTGCTTCGGGTAAGTCGTCCACACTAATTTCAGTGAAATCCTGCGCAATTATAACTTCCATAATACCATCGTGGAAGATTGGGGGGGCTGCCAATACTGGACTTAAACTTCCCATGGCCATTGCAGTAGCAAATACTAAACTTTTCATATCATTTTTCATGTCTCTTAAATTTTAGGTGAATTCTCATTTTATTCTCACCTAGTATAAATGGAAAACCGTGCCAACTAACAGATTAATAGCAAATTGAGTACAATTATCTGAAATACAGTTATTTATGTTTTTTTTACTTACTTGCCAAGGGTGTATAAAACTGTGTAAGGTGCTTAAAAATGGGTAAATATTACACACTTTTAAGCACCTTAACCATGAGCTGTATATACCTTTTACAGCAATTTTTTTTAAATGTCCAAATTAAAAACAGCAACCATTAATAAGACCAAGCTATTTCACCTGATGGGCAGGCTTTAGTAGGTCGTTCACTGTTTTAACAGGGTTAAAGGTCATTAGTGGGACTTCAACAAAAATAGTATTCCAGAATGCCATGGCACCGTTCCATAGACCGGGCAACTCCAGCGCCTTAAGATCCTTACCTTCCTTGGTCTTTTGGGTAATAAAGCCCTGTTTGGTATCTACGAAATTAAGTAAATTGTATTTCTCCCCCTTATAATTTTTCACCCCGCAGACAAGGTTCACAGGATTAAAATGTGTTGCATTCTTTAAGATATCTACCTGATTAGGATTGTCCATATCTATTTGTGCCGACTCAATAATCTGAAGTGATATATGCCCCTGTGCGTCCTTTATCCAAAAAGGGCCTCCACCTGGTTCCCCCTCATTTTTAACCATCCCACAAATACGGATTGGCCTATTTATCTTATCCTTTAATATCTCTATTTGCTGACCAATACTGTAGCTATTAAACTTATCTATAAAACGAACATTTAATTCCTTCTCCAAAAACAGCTTAATCTTTTGCAGCTGTTCGGTAGAGAGGTTATTGGCATCCAAGGCCTTGGCACATTCAAAGGCTTTAGCCTGCAATTTCAATAGCAAGCCCGCCAATACTTTCTTGCTTTTGGCCACCTCCTCGGAAAATCTGGGCACCACTACATTGTCTATATTCTTTATAAAAATAACATCTGCATCCTGCTCGTTCAAATTCTCTATTAATGACCCGTGCCCTGCTGGTCTTAGCAAGAGGGAGCCATCAGTATTTCGGAAAGGCTTATTGTCCAAGGTTACCGCAATAGTATCGGTAGAAGGTTTCTGGTAGGAATAATTTACCGTAAAGGAGGCTGAAGTATCTTTGGACACTCGCTGTCCTGCAGTACTAAATTCATTATTGAACAGTTCACCGTGCTGTTCCGAAATGGTGAAATGCAGATTGGCCTTATTGTTAACCTGCGCATATGCCACAGCCTCCTTTAGGTGCTCCTCAAAAGGCGTAGCACTATAGGTACCATAATTATGGAAAGGCAACAACCCTTTGGGATAGAATCCGAAATTTAGCCCTTCCGGCAGGAGCATTTCCTTAACAAAAAGGTATTTCTCCTCGTCTATGGAAGTGGCTTTTCCAGCTATCCTTTTCCGTATTAGGTCATAAAAGGCAAAATCCTCCATGCCGTCCATAAAGGTTTTTACAGCCTTATCCTTTGTCCTATCCAAATAGTTCTCCAAAGTTTCTTCTTTATGGTCATAGGTATCCAAAAAGTTAAACATGGCCTTGAACATACGCGAAGCTGCCCCGGAGGCGGGTACAAACTTTAATAAGGAAATGTCATCCTTGGCATTCTCAAAGCTTTGGACCAGCTTTTCTTCCTCTTCTTCCGAGAATTTGGAGATTCCGTTGGATATTACTGCAGCACTTTCCAAACGCACAAATGGGATACCCTCCTTAAAGGTCTCTATTTGATCTATTATTTTATCCTTGGAAATTCCTTTTTTTTCTAATTGTTTTTTATCAGCTTCTGTTAATTCCATTCTTTTTTCAATAGTTGGTTAATATGGTTCAAGGCAGTTGTAAGCCTTGTTTGCTTAGATCCTTTTAATATAATAAAATTCCTATTATATTTTTCCAAAGTTTCCTTGAAATATAAAAACATTCGTTCACGGTCATCTGGCTTATCCCTTAGGTCATCTTTTTCCCATGGGACGTCTATGTAAGTAAGTAAATAAAGATGGTATTGGTTTTGCAAAGCATACTTTTCCAAGGTGGGGTCACAATAGCCTAAATAGTAGGCCTCAGAATAGACCTTGGTCTCCAATAGATCCGTATCACAGATTAAAACATCCTTGGCACGTTTGGTTAACTCATTTTCCAATTTCATTTGCCCTTTCGCAATAGGCAACAAATCTTTGGGCTCACAAATCTTTCCCTCCCTATCCCATTTAAGCTGAAGATAGTCACGTGCATATTCCGGAACCCATTCCGTATCATAATGTTTGGCCAAGTCCTGGGAAAGTGTTGTTTTACCGGTAGACTCCGGACCAAACAAAACTACTTTAACAATATTTGAGGGCTCTTGTTTAAACTCTTCTTCCATGCCAGGTATCCAAAAATTGCGATAATGGTAAATATAAAATACTGTATTGAAGTAAAGATAAGTCCTTTGTATAAATAAAGTGGTACGGATATAATATCACCAATGATCCAGTACACCCAGTTCTCCAATTTTTTCCTGGCCATCAACCACATGCCCACAAAAAAAATGGCCGTGGTCAAAGCATCCAAATAGGCGGTCCAACTATCAAACTTATCAAATATCAGATACACCAATACCACAAATAAGACCGTAGCCACAAATAAGACCAAAGACCATTTCTTCTCCTTTAAGGTAGTAGTGGTTATGGGAATAAAATGAGTCTCATCTATCTTTCGCGTCCATACATACCAGCCGTAAACGCTCATGGCAAAATAGTAGGCATTGATCAGCATATCTCCCAAAAGCCCAAATACCAACAGAATATATACAAAAACTCCAGTGCTAAGTATACCGGTTGGGAAGACCAAAATATTCTCTCGCATAGAATACCAAACACTTAAAAACCCAAATACCACCCCTATCATCTCCAAAACAATCAAATAGGTAGGCGTACCTTGGTACTGGACAAAAATCCAATCAAAAATTTGACTCATAATCGCTTTTCTCCGGTTTTACAATGCACTTTAAAATGAATAGTAACTCTTTATTCCAGAACATATAAAATTCTTATTTACACTTTCTATTCAAACCATCCAATTGCCATAGACCTATTTCCAAATTTTCCATAATCGTTTTCACAAAAATCCTAGGAGCACAAAAAGCCATATCAAAAGGAATGGAATGCCTAATAGATTTCCAATTGCAAGATCCACACAAGAAATGACCGGAATGTATACTTGCCAGTCCAATTTCAGAAACAAACCCAACAATACAAAAATAGCCAGGTTATAATCTGCTATTTTTTTATAAGTGCTTCCTAAGTCGCTCTCTAATTCTTAATAGCATATACACAGGTATACCCTTCAAATTCCAAAAAATTTACATCGTAATGGGAGGTTTTCCCTTTATGGAGAATGGTCCCCTTTGTCTCGGAATCGGACAGGGAAAAGTCGGTAATATTTATGTGGTGCAAGAAACTTAGCCCATGTTGGGCATAAATTTTATAGAGGGACTCCTTGGCTCCCCAAACAATAGTCAGTTTTCTTATCAAGGCATCGGAATTGGCCACGGTCTTATACTCTTCCAAGGGGGTATATTTATTGGCGATGCTCAAAATCTTCTCCCGCTGCATTTCAATATCGATCCCTACCTCTTTGGAATCGCAAATTATTATTCCTGTAAATTCATGCGAATGGGTAATGGAAATAAACTTACCGTCCTTTAGATGTGGTTTGCCGGCATCATCGTAAAACAAATCATGGTCTACATAACCCTCGGCAGCCAACAAATGCCTAATACTCAAAAAGCCCCTTCTGTGCAGTTCTGATTTCATTTTTGTCATACGATCGTGGCAATGTGGGGTTAACACAATCCCCTCTGCAAGCTGGGATTCTGTTTCCTGAACTTTCCAAATCAATACTTTAGCGTTTTGATCTACCGTAAATGTTTTATAAAGAGGCATTGGTTTATTTAAGTTATTACTACCTTTGCAAATGCAAAAAATAAGATAATTGTTCTCTTACTAAAATAAAATAAAAAAGGTGAAGAACTAAGCGAATCGCAGAAATTCTTTGATTAAAATGTTTTTTACATTCCGCACCTTACTAATTTTAGCTTAAGTAGGACCATTAACCATAACACAGATAAATAAATGAGCACTAAAACTATTCCTTACGTACCCTACAAAGTAAAAGATATTAGCTTGGCCAGTTGGGGAAGAAAAGAAATTGAACTTGCAGAAGCCGAAATGCCCGGCCTAATGTCCTTAAGGGAGGAATATGGCAAGGAACAGCCTTTAAAAGGAGCGCGTATTGCAGGTTGCTTACACATGACCATTCAAACGGCCGTACTTATTGAAACCTTGGTTGCCCTAGGTGCCGATGTAACTTGGAGTTCATGCAACATTTTCTCTACACAGGATCAGGCAGCAGCTGCCATTGCAGCCGCTGGTATTCCGGTATATGCCTGGAAGGGAATGACCGAAGAGGAATTTAACTGGGCCATTGAACAAACCTTGTTCTTTGGAGAAGATCGTCAACCTCTAAACATGATATTGGATGATGGTGGCGACCTCACCAATATGGTACTGGACACCTATCCAGAATTGGCAAGTGGCATAAAAGGACTTTCCGAAGAAACCACTACTGGTGTTCACAGGCTATACGAAAGGGTTAAAAAAGGAACCTTGCCAATGCCTGCGATCAATGTAAACGACTCTGTTACCAAATCCAAATTTGACAACAAATACGGATGTAGGGAAAGTGCGGTAGATGCTATACGTAGGGCTACCGATACCATGCTAGCGGGAAAAAGGGTTGTTGTTGCCGGATACGGTGATGTTGGTAAAGGTACCGCAGCATCTTTTAAAGGGGCCGGTGCCATTGTTACCGTAACCGAAATAGATCCTATATGTGCCCTTCAGGCTGCCATGGACGGTTTTGAAGTTAAAAAAATGGATACCGTGATAGGTAATGCCGACATCGTGATTACCACAACCGGAAACAAGGATATTATACAGGCCCAACATTTTAAAGCAATGAAAGACAAGATCATTGTTTGTAATATTGGTCATTTCGACAATGAAATAGATATGACATGGCTAAACAACAACTACGGCCACACCAAAGATGAGATTAAGCCACAGGTAGACAAATACACCATTGATGGCAAGGACATTATTGTATTGGCCGAAGGTAGATTGGTAAACCTGGGATGTGCAACCGGACACCCAAGTTTTGTAATGAGTAACTCCTTTACCAACCAAACCTTGGCACAGATAGAACTTTGGAACCACAGTGACAAATACAAGAATGAGGTGTATATGCTGCCAAAACATTTGGACGAAAAAGTAGCTGCCCTACATTTGGCCCGACTAGGAGTTGAATTGGAGACCCTAAGACCCGAACAGGCCGAATATATTGGGGTAACAGTTGAAGGTCCTTTTAAACCGGACTATTACCGATACTAAACCCTAGACTTTAGCTAAGGTTTTAGGACACTTATACAAGAAATCAAAATCCTTATCGACCTATATGATAAGGGTTTTGATTTTTTTTAATTCAGCACCACCCTTATGAATATACTTTTAACAGGAGCAACGGGAACCCTGGGTTCCAGAGTGCTATTTTCACTAATGGAACAAAGGTTCAATAGCCTTGATACCATTTACCTCCCTGTTCGAAAAAAATCCCACCAGCATCCCGAAAAAAGGATTTTAACCATTGTAAATAGTGAATTTGCAACGGATTTTATTAAAGAAAACCTAGCTGCAGTTCTAAAAAAGATTAGAGTGGTGGACGCTGAGAAGTTATTGGACCCCAATTCTTTTCTGGGGAACCACAAATTGGATTATTTTATACACTCGGCAGGCTTTGTAAACCTATCTACCCATCCCGAGGCAGAACAAGAAGTGTTTAACCAAAATCTTCAGTTCACCAAAGACATTTTTAACTCCTATTGCAACCACATTGGAAAGTTTGTTTACATCAGCACAGCATTTGCTTCCGGTAATATAGACGGAATAATTGGGAACGATTATTCGCGACTGCAAAATCAGGACTATCGCAACCATTATGAAGCCTCAAAACGCGCGGCCGAAAAATTCCTAATAAAAGCGGGAAAAGAGAAGAATATTTCAGTTCAGATCCTAAGACCCAGCGTTCTTGGAGGAAATATTAATGAGCGCCCCAATTACTTTATTTCCAAGTACATGGTCTTCTACCTTTTTGCAAAATTCTTCCACAATCACAATTCCAAGGATAATATACGTCTTACCATAGGGCAAACTGCAGGATTGAATATCATTCCAACAGATTACGCAGCCCAAGTCATTGCAAAGGTTATTTCCCGTGATATAGGGCAACTGAATATTGTGAACTCCACAGAGACCAATATGATAAAGGGAATATCAAGAATTTTAGATGTTGTAGGCTTTTGTAATTTTAGTTTTACCCAAGAGCCCATCAATAGCACAACAGGCTTTTCCTCCAAAACGGAGGAATTCTATTATCAGACCATTGGAATGCATTTACTACCCTATATGACCTCCAAGCCAAATAAATGGGATACACGTCTTTTGGAAAGCATTCTGCCCGTGCCCTCCTACAACTTAGAAGACTACCTCTCCAAAACTGTGGCCTTTGCCATGTTGCACAATTTTCGCAATCAAAAGTGGTAGGGACTAAGGTCCCATCTGCCTAGGTAGACCATAGAAAGAAGCCTAAAACCAATGTCAATGCGCCTTGGCCACCCCACTGTTTTCATCAAAACAGAGGGCATGCTCCCGCACCAACGCCAAACCTTCTTCCCGGGTCTGCATCGGATCTATCTTTACACGCTCCCCATCAGGGGTATGCACCATATAGAACCCATCTTTAAAGGAGGATAGTTTAATAATTTCACCGCTCGGCTTAATGGCGTTCCACGACTTTTCATGTGGTTTATAGAGCAAATCCAGCTTTTCCCCTTTTTTAGGACCCTGGAGCACCTTTATTTCCAATCTGTTCTTAGTGGCCACCATTCTAATGGTATTTCCATCCCGTTCAACGATCTGCATTTCGGAATCGCCCTCCTCCATAGCAATTGGGTTGGAGCCCGACCAGAATTCGATTACATTAAAAATTAGGGCGTCCCCAACAAAGAAAATACCATAAACGGGAATTATATTAAGTCCCCAGAAGATTAAATTATTTACGAACTTACTGTTAGAGACATTTTGATTCCAATCTTTAAGATTATTAAAGGCTCCAAAAGAACCCAAACAACTGGAAAACAATAAGGAAAGCGACAAAAAACTACAGGCTAGCATTTTTTTCATGACATTTATTTTTAGGATTCCCCCCTAAAATAAAAAAGTCCCAGTAATCTATTGGGCCCAATTGAAATTATTGCTGACCCAAACGCATTTTTATAGGGATATAAAAGCCCGAAAAAATGTATTAAAACAAAAAAAACCCTTCCCATTTCTGGAAAGAGTTTTTATACATTATAAAGCTAGTTTACACTAAGCCTCAAAGGGCTCTACGGAAACAAACGATTTTCCGCCAGCTTTCTTTTGAAATTTAACAAGACCATCTACCCTTGCATGCAAAGTATGGTCTTTTCCAGCATAAACATTTTCACCTGGATTGTGTTTTGTACCACGCTGTCTTACAATGATGTTTCCAGCGACGGCAGCTTGGCCACCAAAAATCTTAACCCCTAAGCGTTTCGATTCTGATTCCCTACCGTTTTTAGAACTACCTACACCTTTCTTATGTGCCATG
>CAXAVP010000173.1:0-9269 GCA_963972175.1 uncultured Arenibacter sp. | reverse complement strand
ATATCTACCAATTCACTCATTTGCAAATATCAATGCATTTTACACAAAGTTAACATACCTCACTATACTTAGCAATTCTTTTTTCAATTATTCTTGAAGTTATATTACAGACCAATATTTTGGAATACATTTTGTATCCTTTTATATTTTTTATAACAGCCTCTTTTTTTTCAATTTGAGCGGTATTAATTACATTCGTACCAATTATTTTTTTATGAAAGGTATTCTCGCAGGTCTTTTTTTATTTACATCACTCTTATATGGGCAAGGTCCGTATCCCAAGGATTTTTTTCGTCCTCCTTTGGACATCCCTATAATTCTATCGGGTACTTTTGGTGAGTTGCGCTCCAATCATTTTCATGCCGGTATAGATATCAAAACCCAACAGCGACAGGGACTACCTGTCTATGCCATAGCCGATGGCACCATTACCCGAATAAAGGTCTCCGAATGGGGCTACGGAAAAGTTGTATATATTGCCCATCCCAACGGTTTTAGCTCTGTTTATGGGCATCTTCAAAAGTTTTCTCCCAAAATTGAGGAGTATGTTAAAAAAGTTCAATATCAAAAGAAATCCTATGAGGTTGAAATGTTTCCTGACTACTCCGAAATTAAGGTACAGAAAGGCGATCTTATTGCCTATACGGGGAATACGGGCGGATCTGCCGGGCCACATCTTCATTTCGAAATTAGAAATAGTGCCTCAGAAATGCCTACCAATCCCTTATTGCACGGCATAGAAGTCCGGGATGCCACAGACCCCACACTTCTCAATGTCTATGCCTACCCTTTATCTAAAGATGCACTGGTTAATCAAAGCCAGAAAAAAATAAAACTCAGATACCACAGACAAAGTGATGGTACCTTCCTAGCCGACAAGGTTTTGGCCGCAGGTACAATAGGTTTTGGTATTAACGCCTTTGACCGTCAGGATCTGGCCGCTAACAAGAATGGGGTATATAAGGTAAAACAAATAGTAAACGGAAAAACATACACCGATT
This sequence comes from uncultured Arenibacter sp., assembly GCA_963972175.1. Classification (GTDB taxonomy): domain Bacteria; phylum Bacteroidota; class Bacteroidia; order Flavobacteriales; family Flavobacteriaceae; genus Arenibacter. The sequence goes on along the minus strand of CAXAVP010000173.1, from coordinate 8,268 downwards.
ATGATTTTGAAACCTTTTCTTTTTCCGAAAGTCGGTATATAAATACCTTGATAGATTACCCCCACTATAGCTCCCAAAGGGAAAGAATCCAAAAATGCTTTAAGGATCCCAGCAACCTATTAAGCATATACCGCAGTATTTACAATGAAGGAAAAATCCAAGTAGCAGAGGGCCTCTCCTATAAGGTAGAAATACATATCACCGATTTGGCTGGAAACCTAACCAAACTGGTGATTCCGGTCGAAGGCAAGAAACAGGAGGTGAAAATTTCAAAATCCGAGGAAAAGACCGACAACTATATAATTGCAAAAAAACCAAATAATTTTGACCTAGGTGCTGCTAAAGTGTATTTTCCAGCCAATACGTTCTATGAGAATTTCTATATGGATCTAAAAAGTGGGTCAGATACCGTAACCATACACAACAATACCGTTCCGGCACATAGGAATTTCACCATAACTTTTGATGTTTCCAAATACAGTGAAAAGGAAAAGAAACAACTTTTTATTGGCCGATTAAACCAAGATATGACGCCAAGCTACAGCTCTACCTACAAAAGGGGAACTACCTTTTCTACTAGAACCAGGAACCTGGGAACCTACACCTTGGCCAAGGATACCATTGCCCCAAAGATAAGTCCCAAAAATTTTAAAAATAAACAGTGGCTTACCAACTATAGCTACCTAAGTCTTAGAATAAGTGACGACCTAAGTGGTATAAAAACCTACAATGCCACGCTCAATGGAGAATGGATCCTTCTTGAGTATGAACCTAAAACCAATACCATTACCTATAATTTTGACGACCTTATATTGGATAAAAAACAATGTGAACTTAAGGTTGTTGTTACTGACAATGTAGGTAACAGTAGTACTTTTACGAGTATGTTTTACAGAAATTGAAACTTTGAAAACCATTGAACTATTATTTCTTGTCGTTATTACCTGGACATCCTCCGTGCTTCAAGGGCAAACGGCGACCATTACCGGGGTTATTTTCGATGAAAACCAAATTCCCATTCCCCAAGTAAACATTAGCAGTGGAAACAAGGGGACGTTCTCCAATGAACAGGGGTTTTACTTATTGGAAATCACAGCAGACAAAGAAACAAACATCACCTTTTCCCATCTAGGTAACCAAAAGTTGATTTTGGAAAACCTCATCCTCAATACCAACGAGCATTACGAATTTAATCCAGTTTTAAAAACAGCGGTATTTGCCATTGCCGAAGTGGTAGTAACCCCTTCGGGAAATAGAAGGGCAGAGGGAATTACCACCATATCCCCAAGAACAGTCCGGAATATCCCAGGTGCCAATGCAGGAGTAGAGAATATTCTAAAGCTATTACCAGGTGTTAATTCCAACAATGAGTTAAGTACCCAGTATATGGTTCGCGGTGGTAATTTTGATGAAAATCTGGTTTATGTGAACGGTATTGAGATTTACCGCCCCTTTCTTATTCGATCCGGTCAACAAGAGGGACTTAGTTTCATAAATAGTGATATGGTAGAAAACGTAAAATTTTCTGCAGGGGGATTCCAAGCCAAATATGGAGACAAACTTTCTTCCGTTTTGGACATTAGCTATAAGACCCCGGTATCTTTTGGGATAAAAGTAAAAGCTTCCTTATTGGGTAGTGCCTTTACACTGGAAGGCGTGTCCAAAAATAAAAAATTGGCCTCCATAACAAGTATAAGATCCAGGGACAACAGCGCCTTGGTGAACAGCAAAAACATCAAGGGCAACTACAATCCGTTATTTTTTGACATACAACAATTCAGCACCCTTGTACTCTCCCCCAAATTAAAGTTAAGTTATCTGGGCAACCTATCTGTAAACAATTACAGAAACGAACCTTTTTCCAGACAGACCAAATTTGGGACACTGACCAATATTAAAACCCTAACTGTTTATTATGCCGGACAGGAAAAAGACCGTTACACCACCGCCCTTAACGCCCTTAAAGCTGATTATCAAATTAACGAGCATACCAACCTAAAGCTCATTTCCAGCTTATATTACAATAAAGAACAAGAATATTCCGACTTAATTGCACAATACAAACTGGAGGATCTAAATCCAGAATCTGTCAATGACAATCCTATTGCCCCCAATACCATCAATGGCCTAGCCACTCAATTTAATAGGGCAAGAAATGTCTTGGATGCCAAAATTTTTAATATTGAACACAAAGGACGATATTCCAAGAATGACAATGCACTTGATTGGGGATTAAAATTTGAACATACCGATATAAGGGACCATATTAGGGAATCCGAGTTTATAGACTCATTAGGTTTTACGCTACGCCCTCCAGGTTCTGGGTACGACCGTAATGAACCCGTAGCGCCCTATGAAGCCCCTGTCTTACCTATAGAAGGTATTACGGCCCAAAACAACATACAGACCAACAAATTATCCAGCTTTGTGCAATATAGCAGACGTGGGCAATGGCTGGGACATAGCCTCTATTTTAACATAGGATCCAGAATCAGCCATTGGGTGGTAGATGGAAAAAATACGGAACGTAAATCCCATACTATAATTAGCCCGAGAGGACAATTTGCAATTAAGCCCAATTGGCAAAAAGACATATTGTTCCGTATTTCTGGAGGGGTATACCAGCAACCTCCCTTCTATAGGGAATTGAGGGATAGTGATGGGTTGGTCCATCCTGAAGTGGAGGCCCAAAAGTCTGTTCAAATAGGTATGGGCACCCAATATGGCTTTAAATTATGGCAAAGGCCCTTTACACTCCTAGGCGAAACCTATTATAAAAACCTCCAAAATGTAAACCCCTACTCCTTGGAGGATGTGCGTATACGGTATGCAGCCCAGAACAATGCCAGTGCTTATGCATATGGAGCCGAACTTAGATTAAACGGTGCTTTTGTTCCCGGCACGGAATCCTGGTTTAGTTTAGGATACCTAAAAACAGAAGAAAACATAGACAACCAAGGCTATATTTCCAGGCCTACAGACCAACGTTTAAAGGTGGGGATCCTATTCCAGGATTATATGCCAGAAGTGCCTGATGTTAAAATGTACCTTAACCTAACATACAATACTGGTTTACCTAGGGGATCCCCCAGTTATGCCAATCCCTATGAATATCAGAACAGATTAAGGGATTATAAGCGTGCAGATTTAGGAATTTCATATATTTTTGTCGGAGCAAACAAACAATTTGAGAACAACTCATTTTTACGTCTTTTTAAGGAGTTAAACGGCGGATTTGAGATTTTTAATTTATTCAACAATCAGAATTCCATTACCAATACCTGGGTCAGGGATGTAGTAAACAATCAACAGTTTGCCGTGCCCAATTTCATGAGCGGTAGAATTTTAAATGTGAAAATAGAAATGCGGTTTTAAGAACAGGACCATCAACTTTTAACAACTATTAAAATTGGACCTTCCAACTGTGATGAAGTTATAAATGGGATTTTAAATAAATTGGACACTTATAAAATAAACAACAATTAATGAAAAATATAATTATAATCGTTTTTAGCTTTCTATGTGTTGGCGCATCGGCCCAAAAAAACATATATGAGAGCGATAAATTTGATGAATTAAGCAGTGAACACCAGAACTTGGCTATTATTCCTTTTTTGACTCATCTGGAATTAAAGGACAATATCCCGGATAATGAAATAAGGGGATTGGAAAAAAAAGAAGGTTACGCCGTACAGGATGCATTGGAAACCTATTTTTCCAAAAGGAAGAAGAAAAAGAAGTTTTCAGTTGAATTTCAGAACATTAAAAACACCAACGCCATTCTACAACAGAACGATATTACGTATGAAAATATCGATGTCTATAGTGTTAAGGAGCTTTGCAATATTTTAGGGGTAGATGGCCTTATCAGTGGTACGCTCGATTTAAACGTTTTATTATCCAAAGGTGTTCCAACAGAATTCAGCTTGCTCGACTATATTAACGGAGATGCCAATTATGGCCGTATAGGTGTAAAGATAAGTGATGGTGCCACTGGAAAACTCTTGTGGAAATACGAAAAACGGATTAACAAAAAATCAGGTAAAAACACAAACGACCTCATTGAACTAATGATGAAACTGGCTTCCAGAAAATTCCCGTATGACCGGGAACGACCACGAGACCGCAAAAAAAGCTAGTGTCTTCCAAAATCTTTCAATACCCCTATAACATAATCCAATTCTGCCTTGGTGTTAAACTTGGAAAACGAGAACCGCAAGGAGGGTTTCTCCATGTCCTCTGCTGATAGAATTTGGCTAAGTACATGGGATCCAATATCACTACCGGACTGGCAAGCACTTCCTTTGGAACATGCAATGCCTTTGAGATCTAGATGAAACAATAACATCATGGCTTTTTCTGCATCAAAGGGCAGACGAACATTTACCAAAGTATAGGTGCCTTTCGTCATATCACCAGAAAGACCATTAAAGGTAACTCCAGGGATTTCCTTGCTGATTTTTTCTATAAAATATCGCTTTAACTCGGTGACATATGCCATCTCCTCTTCCAACTTATCATAGGCCATCACAAAGGCCGTCTCTAACCCTACAATATTATGAAAAGGTTCCGTACCGGCCCTAAAGCCCCTTTCTTGGGCTCCGCCAACCAATAACGGTCTTAGGCCTACATTTCTTTTAATAAAAGCAAACCCTATACCCTTGGGACCATGAAATTTATGGGCGGCAGCCGTAAGAAAATGGACTCTCGTTTTCTGTACGTCCCATGCAAAATGACCAATAGACTGCACGCTATCAGAGTGGAACAACGCATCGTATTCCTCACAGAGGTCTCCTATGGCATTTATATTGACAATATTGCCTATTTCATTGTTCACATGCATCAAACTCACCAATTTCTTGGTATCATCCCGTTGCAGTAGGGACTTTAAATGTCCTAGATCCGGGTTCCCAAATTCATCCAAATCCACATAGAGCAAGTTTACCCCATACTCCTCCTCCAAAGCCTCCGCAGTATGCAATACGGCATGATGCTCTATTTTAGACGTTATTAAAGTGGTAACTTCCAAGTCCCTAACAGCACACCTAAGAATCATATTATCGGCCTCTGTACCGCCGGAGGTAAAAATAATCTCTGACGGATGGGCGTTTAGATATTTTGCAATGGTTTTCCGGGTCTTCTCTATGGCCGTTTTGGCCGACCTCCCGAAACTATGGGTAGAGGAAGGATTCCCATAACATTGGGTCAGTGCCTCCTGCATTCTAGCTATTACCTCTGGTCTAAGCTGTGTGGTGGCAGCGCTATCCAAATAAACCTTTTCCATTGCAATATAAATAGATTATGAATCATTTACCTTATCATAAGGTTGAGCAAAAATACTTGAAATAAAGTTAATTTCAAGCAAATTGAGAGCAAACCTCTAGGTTTATAAACTATATTTCAATTAAATTTGAAGCATGAAAAACGCACTGATATTCTTCCTGTCCTTAGCGCTATATTCCTGCGATGATGGTGACTTGCAAATTGAAACAATAAATTTTGACGATAGCGATATTCAATACTGTGGCAGTAGCGTTACCACTAGCACAACCCTATTTTTTAAGCTCGTAGGCAGTGAGGCATTGATACTCACCCTGGAAAGTGGTGCCCTAAAAAACGAGGCTTCGGAGGGTGAGGTTACTTATGCCTTATCAAGTAATACCAAAATTACCTATCGTATCTTTTCCGATGATGTTAGTGAAGACTATTTTTGCGACATTATTCCGGTTACAGACCCAACGGTGATAGAAGAGATTGAGGCAACTAGCGGCAATGTACTTATTACCACTGTCCAAAAAGTGGAAGGTGATGTTACCTCCTATGAGCACAGTATACGACTAAGTGAGGTTACTTTGATCAACAACTCCAATGATCAACGGATAACAGACTTAAGCATTAACGACTTTGGGACCGTATCAACGAAATAATTATGGGGTTTTCTGAAAAAAGTATACCTCTGTGGCGCCCATACCATATTTCTGATAGTCTGCATCATAATACTTAATATTATCATATCGTTTAAAAAGGTATTGCAATTCCTCCTTTAATATCCCTTCCCCCACTCCGTGAATAAATACCACCTTTTGTATCTTTTTGCGAATTGCAAAGTCGAGTTGTCTTTTGGCGGTATCCAATTGTATATTTAGCATTTCATAATTGCTCATGCCCTTGGTAGATGGCGTTAGTTTATCAATGTGCAGATCCACTTCCATTTTTGGCGCATTGCGCTCTTTGGGCCGTAATTTTTTACTATGTCTGTTTTTGGGAATTTCTTTTTCTGCCTTTATTTTGGCTACCTCATAATTGGAAACTTTTATATCGCTGGAACCCATTTTCAATAATTCAGAAGCCACAAAATGTAACAGAAAACCTTCAGTAGTTTCCACGGTAATTCGCTTACCGTCAACTTTTACCACCTCGCCTTGGGTAGTATCATCCAAAACTTCAACTTGATCCCCAACCTTAAAATCCATTAGTTATCCTCTTTTTCCTTATCCTCCAATTTATCATTACTCCACAGTTGGGTAGTTTTATACAATCCTAACATCATCATGGCAAAACCTATACTCAGTGCATATTCTTCCTGCATATATTTCTCCCCCAAGCTAGCAATGACCACTCCCACTACTATCAGCGCCAAATAAAAGGTTCGTTTTGTTTTCATTGCCCAAAAATAATAGTATTTTTCGGTAAAGAATTATATTAGCACTTTAATTAATCCCGATGGCACTTCTTTTGGAACTGGAAAACTATATGCTCCCTTGTATGAACAAGCGGATTTTTGGCATAGAGTGTCCAGGGTGTGGCATACAACGTTCCTTATCCTATCTCTTGGACGGGAATTTCTATGATGCCCTAAAAATATATCCTGCCATATACACCTTACTTTTGTTGTTTGGTTTTATTGGAACATCTTTCTTTTTTAATATAAAAAACGCCTTTAAAATCAAACTTTATCTTCTCTACCTCAACGTAGGAATCATCATAGTGAGCTATATATATAAAATGATTCATCTAATTCATTAAAATACTGATATGGAACAACAAAAACTACCCAATGCAACCCTTATTTTGGTTTTCGGAATTATTTCTATTGTCACATGTTGCTGCTATGGAATAATTGGACTTATTTTTGGAATTGTCGGACTTATTTTAGCCAATAAAGCTACTAATATATATGCCGTTGACCCCAGCAATTATGAAGGCTACAACAATGTTAAGCTAGGAAAAACCTTATCCATTATTGGCATTGTGCTAAACATACTCGTCATAATATTTTTCATTTGGATCATTTCTATCATTGGTTGGGATGCCTTACAAGACGAAGAACTTATGAGGGAAAGAATGGAAGATTATTTCCAAAACGTTCAATAATTGAACGAAATTATTATTAATTATATTCCAAAATTTCATGGAGAACTTTGAAAGTAGGCCCAAACCGAACAACTATTTGGTCTTGGCCATAATCAGTACCATTTTTTGCTGTTTAATACCTGGTATTGTTAGTATTGTAAATGCAGCGAAAGTAAATGAGGCGTATGCCCTTGGTAATTACGAACAGGCCGAAAAGGCTTCCAAAAATGCAAAAACCTGGGCCATTGTAGGTATGGCCATTGCCGGTTTCTTTTGGATTCTATACATTGCCATTTTTGGATTTGCCATTATTGGGGGACTAATGAGTACTGGTGATTTCTAACAAGAAGCACATATCAAGATTTATTATTTTGGGAGTAGTATCCTTAGGGATATTACTCCTCTATTTTTATATCAACCCCATAAGCTCCCACTATTTTCCCAAATGTCCATTTTTAATGGCTACCGGGTTCTATTGTACGGGTTGCGGAAGCCAAAGGGCATTGCACCACTTGTTGAACTTTAATCTTCTAGGTGTTGCCCAACACAATATTCTTTTTATCCCTGCGGGTTTGTTACTAGGCTATCATTGGGCTCGATATTACGCCCCGAACAAAATCAAAACAGCCATGCCCGACCTGCTATACCATCCAAAAACACCAATGCTACTCTTCATTATTATTACCTTATTTACTATTTTAAGAAATGTAGCCATATATCCTTTTACCCTATTGGCCCCGGGGCAATAAAAAAACCCGTTATAACAAGTACAACGGGCTCAGCATTTAAGTCTACGTGATAATTATTTATCAAATTCCTTAAGTGTTTTGGTGATAATGTCAACACATTCCAAGAGTTGTTGCCGATTCATTACCAAGGGAGGTGCAAACCTAATAATGTTGCCATGGGTAGGCT
>CAXAVP010000172.1:0-9384 GCA_963972175.1 uncultured Arenibacter sp. | reverse complement strand
CAACTGCCGACAAAAACTGACTCCCACTACCTAAAACCATTATGTGCGACTTCTCGTCGTCCTGAAAAAGGACTCTGCAGAAGTGACCACTCCATCCATGTAACAAATCCTTCCTATCTTCGTCCAACAGGAAAGCTAAAAAACACATGGATATTGTTTTATTGATTTTAGGATTGGCCTTAATGCTCATTGGAATATTAGGTAGTTTTCTTCCGGTACTTCCGGGTACTCCAATAAGCTGGGTAGGCCTACTACTACTTCACCTAACCAAAGCCATTCCGGACGATTGGACCTTTTTGGGAATTACCTTGGCCGTAGCTATACTAGTTTTTGCCCTGGACTACATTATTCCAGTCTGGGGGACCAAAAAGTTTGGTGGTAGTAAATGGGGAATGGCAGGTACAACAATAGGTCTTTTGGTTGCCCTATTCTTTCCCATCCTCGGCTTTATAGGTATCATTGTATGGCCTTTTTTAGGTGCTTTGGCCGGAGAAATGATCAACAAGGCAGATCAAAAAACGGCCCTAAAGGCCGCTTTTGGTTCTTTTCTAGGTTTTTTAACGGGAACCTTCCTCAAATTTCTGGTAACGGTTATCTATTTAGGAATATTTATATACAAAGCATGGGAATACAAGTCGGACCTATTTCCCTTTTTTAATTAAGCAGCACCACTACATCCAGGTTACTTTGTCCTTCCAGGGTCCTTTTTCTACTTCTGGGATGTCCTCATCATAGTGGCCCATGTAGAAAAACCCAAGACATACCTCCCCCATTTTCAATTCAAAAAAATCATCCATGTGTTTTATAAGTCCTGGGGAACTCCAATAACAGCCAATGCCCATTTCTGTACAACAAAGCCACATATTTTGCACAGCCATGGCCGTTGCTGCTACCTCTTCCCATTCCGGAACACTTAACTGTGGATCTCTCTGCATACAAATAGCTATTACAGCCCCCGCCTTTTGCGGATTTTGTATTAACTTTTCTACCTTGAACTGTTTGGGCTTTGGTTCTGTTTCCATATACTTTAAGGAAAGGAACAAGCCAAGCTTTTCCTGGGACTCACCCTGTAATACTTTAAAACGCCACGGTTCGGTCTTCTTATGGGTAGGCGCATAATTGGCAGCCTCCAAAACCTTTTCTATAGCCTCCTTACTAACGGGTTTGTTGTTATACTGCGCCGGAAAAACGGAGCGTCTCTTTTTTATTATATCAAAAATCATATCTTTTTTCCATTTTAGGATTACAAACTAAACTAATTATTTACCCAATTTAGAACGGTTTAACAGCATATTAATACAATGCCGCAGGGCAGGATTCCTGTTGTCTTCTTTCCAAACTACCGACAGGATAGCCCTTTGAGGAATATTCCTTAGTTCTATAAACTTTACCTTCATCTGAAAGCCGTATTGTAGAGAGGTCGGCACAATGGCTATACCCAAATTATTCTCTACCAGCTTAAAAATAGTCTGGGCGTGAACAGATTTATGGGATACCTTGGGCGTAAAACCGGCATCCTCACATATACTCATTACCGTATCAAAATATAAGGGACTATAGTCTTGGGCGAATAAAATAAAATTCTCCTCAGCCAACTGCCCAACGTCTTTAAATTCCCTAGTCAACATAGGATATAATTCTGGCAAGACAACAGAAAAGGTATCGGTATATACCGGCTGAATATTCACCCCATCCGGCACCCTTGCCATACGCACAAAACCCATATCCAGTTTATCCCTCATTACAGCATTCATTTGGGCCGTATTGGACAGTTCCTCCAAGCTGGACTTTATCCCCGGGAAATTTTCCTTCAATCCAATCAAAAGGTCCGGAATCACTTCTTGCATGGCCGAACCTAAAAACCCAATCCGCACCTCTCCAAAATTACCATCACTAATATGTTTTAACTGTTTTTTGGTGACGTCCAAATGGTTTAGGATAAATTCCATTTCTCCTTTTAGGTATTCCCCTGCCGCCGTCAAGACCACCTTCCTTTTACTCCTAACAAACAGTTTTACATCCAATATTTCCTCCATTTGATTTATCTGCCTACTTAAGCCAGGCTGGGAAATACATAGCTTTTCCGCTGCCTTTCTATAGTGCAATTCTTCGGCCACTGCCAAAAAGTAATTGAAATGTCTGAGCTCTAATTGATAACCCATGGTTATTATGTGTGTATATAAACGGTATTGGTGCTTATCAAACTTAATCAATAATTTTACAATACAAAAGATTATCACATGGCAACTTCAAAAAAAACATTTTTTTTCGGAGAAGATCACCTAAAGGCTCGACTAGCTTTAGAAATTGCCAAGGGAAATATAAAAGGGCAAATCTCAGCAAAAGCCAGGAAAAGAATTAGGGCCAGTTACCAGGCCGTGGCACAAATTGTAGAGGAAGGCAAAGCTGTTTACGGAATCAATACCGGATTTGGTCCTTTATGCACTACCAAGATCTCCAAATCCGAAACCAAAATATTGCAGTCCAACATCTTACAAAGCCACAGTGTGGGTGTTGGGCCTCCGGTTGAAACCGATATCGCCAAACTAATGCTCATCCTAAAGGTACATTCCCTTGCCAAAGGCTATTCGGGTATTGCGGAAGCTACCTTGGACCGAATAGTATGGCATATTAATAATGATGCCATCCCAGTGGTTCCTTCACAAGGATCGGTAGGGGCCTCCGGGGACCTCGCCCCTTTATCCCATTTATTCTTACCCCTAATTGGTTTAGGAAAAGTCCGCTATGTTAAAAAAGTCATATCAACAGCACAACTATACAAAATTTATGGCCTAAAACCATTGGAACTGGGACCCAAAGAGGGACTGGCACTAATTAATGGCACTCAGTTCATAGCAGCACATGCGGTAAAAGTATTGGACCGGATGAAGGCCTGTCTTGACCAAGCTGATATTATTGGCGCCATGATGATAGAAGGGTTACAGGGCAGTGTAAAACCATTCTTTGAGGAATTACACCAACTTAGACCCTTTAAAGGCAATATTCATGTGGCTGCCAGAATCCGTTTTCTTTTGGAAGGTTCCGAAATCATGGAAGACCACATTGACTGTGAAAAAGTACAGGACCCCTACTCCCTAAGATGCATCCCCCAGGTACACGGCGCTTCCAGAAACGCTTGGCTACACCTAAAGGAGTTGTTGGAGATAGAATTAAATGCGGTAACAGATAACCCCCTGATCATAAATAAGGATCTAACCATTAGTGGGGGAAGTTTTCACGGCCAACCCTTGGCTATGGCCTTGGACTATGCTTGCCTGGCCGCCTCGGAGTTGGGAAATATATCGGACCGCCGTATTTATTTGGCCTTGGAAGGCAACAGTCCGGGAGTACCAAAATTATTGATGAAAGAAACCGGGATCAATTCTGGGTATATGATATTGCAATATACCACTGCAGCATTGGCCAGTGAAAACAAGGGATTGTGTTTCCCGGCCAGTGCAGACAGCATCCCTACTTCCTTAGGACAGGAAGACCATGTAAGTATGGGATCAATAAGCGGCAGAAAAGCCCTGAAAGTCTTGGAAAACGTAGAAAAAATACTGGCCATAGAACTCCTGACCGCAGCACAGGCATTTGAATTTAGAAAGCCAATGAAGTCTGGCCTGTTGTTGGATGAAGTCCATAAAAAAGTTCGTAAAAATGTAGCCTTTGCCGAAAAGGACAGGGTTTTCTCCGATGATATTGAAAAGGGTATTGACATGATTAAAAAGCGGACAATAATACACACAGTACAACAAGCTATACAACGCCATAAATTGAAAATGGAGAGTCCGTATGATGACCATTTTGGAGCGTATTAGCCCATAGTTAGGTTACAACAATAGACATGAAAAAATGAAAAAATACAGCTTAATTGGCCCTTTTAAACAAATCGTAACAATGGCAGGATTGCCCACTAAAGGGTCCATATCCGATGAACAATTGAATCTGATTGAAAATGCGGGCATTATTACAGAGGATGAAAAGATTCACGCCATTGGATCCTATCCAGAAATTCAGGCTAAAGCAAGATCCCTGAATGCACAGAAGATGGCTATCCCGTCCAATATGGTTTGCCTTCCCGGTCTTATTGATTCCCATACCCATATTTGCTTTGGTGGCAGCAGGGCCCATGACTATGCCCTGCGGAATTCCGGCAAGACCTATCTAGAAATTGCCAAGGCCGGTGGCGGTATCTGGGATACGGTTACAGAGACAAGAAAAGCCACCAAAGCCTCATTAATAGAAGGCATCAAAAAAAGAGCGAGCGCACATCTTTCCAGAGGTGTAACAACCATAGAGGTAAAAAGTGGCTATGGCCTATCCATACCGGAGGAGTTAAAAATGCTCAGGGCCATCGCTTCCGCCAATACCGAATGTGAGGCAGATTTAATAGCCACCTGCTTGGCAGCCCATATGATGCCAAAAGATTACCAAGGTTCTGCAAACGATTATCTAGTGGAAATTAGTTCGGAATTATTCTCCATTCTAAAAAGGGATAACCTTAGCTCCAGAATTGATGCTTTTTTGGAGGAAGGCGCCTTTTCCCCTATCATGATCGCCCCTTACTTTGATAAGGCCTTAGAAATGGGGTTCCATATTACCGTGCATGCGGATCAATTCTCAACTGCCGGTAGTGCCACAGCCGTGCATTACGGAGCCATAAGTGCCGATCACCTGGAGGCCAGTACAGAAAAGGAAATTCAACTTTTAGCAAACAGTAATACTGTGGCCACTGCCCTTCCCGGGGCCTCTATAGGATTGGGCTGTAATTTTGCCCCGGCACGCAAATTATTGGATGCCGGAGCGGCACTGGCCATTGCCAGTGATTGGAACCCGGGATCGGCACCCATGGGAAACCTACTAGTCCAAGCGGCTATCCTAAGCACCTTTGAAAAACTGACCAATGCCGAAGTACTGGCAGGAATTACCTATAGGGCCGCCGCCGCCTTGGGCCTTGAAGACCGAGGCAAAATAAAAACGGGATTGCTGGCCGACCTCATCGCATTCCCAACAAGCGATTATAAGGAAATACTTTACCACCAAGGTATGCTTACCCCCAGTATGGTCTGGAAAAGAGGACAATTAGTGATCAGCAACCCTATTTAAAGACAAAACACCATGAAGACAGCTAACTTTAAAGCCCAAATATTGCAAGGTATTCCCAAGGAATTGCCCTCAAAAAAAGAACTTCCTTCAAATATCAATAGGGCTCCCAAACGAAAGGATATCCTTAGTTTGAAGGAGAAAAAACTAGCAATTCGCAATGCCTTGAGGTATTTCCCCGAAAAATGGCACCCTATCTTGGCCAAAGAGTTTGCGGAAGAACTCAACACCTACGGCAGGATATATATGTACCGCTTTAAACCTGACTACCCTATTTATGCCCGCCCTATTGACCAGTATCCGGCAAAAACCACAGAGGCGGCCTGTATAATGTTAATGATACAGAACAATTTGGATCCCAAGGTGGCCCAACACCCAGAAGAACTTATTACCTATGGCGGTAATGGTTCCGTTTTTCAGAATTGGGCACAGTACCTACTTACCATGAAGTATTTGGCTACTATGACTTACAAGCAAACCCTGCACATCTATTCTGGCCACCCCATGGGACTATTTCCTTCTTCCATAGATGCGCCTAGGGTGGTGGTTACCAACGGAATGATGATCCCCAACTACTCCCAACCAGACCATTGGGAAAAGTATAATGCCCTTGGGGTTACCCAATACGGACAAATGACCGCTGGTTCCTATATGTACATAGGGCCGCAAGGAATAGTTCATGGCACCACTATTACCGTTTTAAATGCCTTTAGAAAGGTATTGAAAAAAGGGGAATCCCCTGCCGGCAAAATATTCCTCACCTCTGGATTGGGGGGCATGAGTGGAGCCCAGCCCAAGGCAGGCACCATTGCTGGTTGCATCACCATCTGCGCCGAAGTAAATGAACTGGCCGCCCAGAAAAGACACCAACAAGGATGGGTAAACGAACTGATTTACGAATTGGACAAACTTGCACTGCGCACAAAACAGGCTATTAAGCAAAAGGAAGTAGTTTCCCTGGCCTATATTGGTAACATTGTTGAAGTATGGGAAAAATTTGATCAGGAAAATATTACTGTTCACTTAGGTTCTGACCAAACCTCATTGCACAACCCGTGGTCTGGCGGTTATTATCCGGTAGGTCTTACTTTTGAGGCATCCAACCACCTTATGAGCACCAATCCACAGGTATTTAAACAAAAGGTACAGGCATCCTTAAGGAGACAGGTTGCCGCCATTAACAAACATACGGCCAAAGGCACCTACTTTTTTGACTATGGGAATGCCTTTTTATTGGAGGCCGCCAGAGCAGGAGCCGATATTCTTTCCAAAGATGGCAACTTCTTTACCTATCCGTCTTATGTACAGGATATAGTAGGACCACTATGCTTTGACCTTGGATTTGGTCCCTTTAGATGGGTCTGTACTTCTGGAGACCCCAAAGACCTTGAAAAAACCGACACCATAGCACTGCAGGTAATGGAAGGGATGCTTAACCGTGCCCCAGTACAGATCAAACAACAAATGCTAGACAATATCCAATGGATAAAACGTGCTGCGGCCAACAATTTAGTGGTTGGTTCACAAGCCCGTATTCTATACGCCGATGCCGAAGGAAGACTGGAAATAGCCAAAGCTTTTAATAAAGCTGTAGAAAGCGGTAAAGTAAAAGCTCCTATTGTCCTGGGAAGGGACCATCATGACGTTGGGGGTACAGATTCGCCCTATAGGGAAACCAGTAACATTTACGATGGAAGCCAATTTACCGCGGACATGGCCATACACAATGTAATAGGCGACAGCTTTAGAGGAGCCAGCTGGGTATCTATCCACAACGGTGGTGGTGTAGGTTGGGGCGAGGTTATAAACGGTGGTTTTGGTTTGGTTCTGGACGGAAGCATAGAGGCAGAAAATAGACTAAAAAACATGCTCCCCTATGATGTAAACAACGGCATATCACGCAGAAGCTGGGCCAGAAACAAGGAAGCCTTGTTTGCAATAAAAAGGGAAATGGAACGAACGCCAAGCTTAAAAGTTACCCTTCCGCATTTAGTGGAGGACGAACTGCTAGAAAACCTATTTTCACAGCAATAAAAAGTCTTGTTGTACCTCAAAAGTATCTACTTCGCAAAATGGGAAGTACGGCAGTCGCAAGAAAGAGTAAAATCCAAAACTACAGAAGTTGTACAAAATTTTATAAGTTTCCCCAAAAGTGCTACTTTTAGTTTCAAAACCAACCAAAAAAATTTTCATGATTCTCAACTATAAGGATTGCTTCTACATTTTTTTTGGAACAACTATTTAATAACCAACCATATTAAAAAATGATCCCCTGTCCAATTTGTAGCAGCCCCAAAACCAAATTAAAATTCAAACTAATTTTTAATGTACACCAATGCTCACATTGTGGCTTTCAATTTTGTCCGGATGCCAAGTTTAACAAATCGCTTGAATCCGATTTAAATGAGGACACAAGAGAAAGGGCATTGCTTAACCTAAGAAAAGAGAATTTTCAACAGATCATTAATTCCCTTAAACAGCATAGGAATAGCACCAATATTCAAGGGCTTGAAGTAGGTCCTGGGTACGGCTGGTTTTTAGAGGTCTGCAAAGATCACCAAATAACTTGCGAAGGTATTGAACCCGAAACTCGTTTTAATGAACGTTACAAACAAGAAGGTCTTAGAGTGTACAATGGCTTTTTCCCTCAAGACCTACCAAATAATGCTGAATACGATTTTATAGCCTATAACGATGTTCTGGAACATTTGCCAGACCTCAAGGGTATCATGAGCTCCAATTACAGGCTTCTTAAAAGCCAAGGCCTGCTCATCATTAATTTACCTATTCAAAGTGGCGTAATCTACTTTATCTCTAAATTGGCCTACCGTTTTGGAGTAAAATCACTGATGGATAGAATGTGGCAGTTTAATTTCCATAGTCCGCATTTGAGCTATTTTACTAAGAGCACCTTACTGTCTTTTACCAAGGAAAGTAATTTTGAGCAGATAGAATCCTTTCCTATGAAAACAATTAACCTATCGGAAATATCCGATAGAATTAATCAAGACAAGCAACAGGGAGCTATAATGGGCATAGCAGCAAAAATTGGCGTTTTCCTTTTATTTCCGTTTTTAAGCCTCTTCCCGGACACCTACTGTTTTGTATTTAAAAAGAGAGAGTAACAAAAACAACATCATTTGGCAAGGTAGAAAAGGGCAATAGTTATGCTAAAATATCGTTACATAATAAATTTGATGTGAGTTCGATTTAAAACATATGGAATAATCTAATTGAGGATTAATTAAGTTAAATGGTTCAGACCCCTTGGACAAAATATTAATACTTAAAAATTTACCGAATTCACTTCAACTTAGTTTGTTTAAATTGTAGCAGGGTTGTCGCTATCTGCAATACATCATTCAGCTAGCGATGGTCCAAAAAACTATAAATTCACCAAACTCGATGATTACATTATTTACTAAACTTAGGACTACTATCTACCAAATCACCGGATATAAAGGTGATAACAAAAGTGCTTTTAAAAATCCCATTTTCGTTTTACTAAGTGTTATGCTGGTGCTGATCTTGTTGTTGGCCTATTCCAATCATTTTTCCAACGGATTTCAATTTGACGACAATCACACCATTGAAAACAACAAGGCCATACAGGACATAGATATATCGGCTTTTTTTAAGGACCCCGCTACCTTTAGCACTCTCCCTTCCAACCGCTCTTACAGGCCGTATACCACCTTGGAAAATGCTATAGACTATCAACTTGCCGATGGTCTGCACCCTGAGGCATTTCATATCCATATTTTTATATTTTTCCTTTTTACCTGTGCAGCACTCTGTCTTTTTGTAAAGAAACTGTTGGACCAACTGGAGTTTTCCAAATACAATCAGTTATGGGGATTATTGGTCGCAGCTTCCTTTGGGCTGCTCTGCGCCAATGCAGAAACCGTGAATTACATCATCCAACGATCGGAAATTGTAGCTGGTTTCTATGTACTATTGGGTTTTGTCGCATTTTTAAGTGGTGGGATATGGCGAAAATGGCACCTATATCTTATATTTCCATTTATAGGTTTCTTTGCCAAGGAAATGGCCTTGGTTTTTTCCCCCTTGTTATTCCTATACTTTTTAATTTTTGAGGAAGACGTAAATCTGTTGCACTTCTACAGGAAAGAGGAGTTCTATAAGTGTATCCGATCCTTTGTAAAGGTGTTTCCTTCTTTTCTATTGACCTTGGCCTTTTTAATATTTTACTTTTCCATGTTACCGGATTCATTTGCTCCAGGTGGTGTTGACCGTTACAATTACCTTATAACACAG
>CAXAVP010000171.1:0-9497 GCA_963972175.1 uncultured Arenibacter sp. | reverse complement strand
GAGCATTTTTGAACACTTTAGGATGCCCGTTGTGCAAACAACGGGTATTTTTATTAGCAACACTGCGAGAATTAGGGATATGCAATCCTCCGGCTCCACTTAAATAATATCAAATAAAAAGTCACTTATTTGGTGAGTATATTTTTGATATCAAAACACTCACCAATTTCATTGTAATTAGCTCATAATATGTTAATTATAAAAACAATATATTTTTTCTTTTTTATACTTTTATTTCTGTCAAAAAGGACATCAAAAATGAGACATTCTTTTTCACAGCTATTTTACTTAAATGGGTAACATTTTGAAAAAAATGTGAAAGTCCTTATATACCTACGCTTAACTGTAAATGGCCAACAAAGTGAATTAAGCATTTCACGCAAAGTAGATCCTGAAAAGTGAAGTTCTCGTACGGGGAAAATAAAAGGTGCGAAACTAGAAGCTAACCAACTAAATTCTTATCTGGATTTAGTTAGGAATAAAATAAATAAAATTCACGCTCAACTAATAGACAAGAACCGGAATGACTCCCACATTCTGCTATGTTACAAAAAAAGGAACAATGGTTTCCCAATTGTTCCTTTTGCAACTAATTAACTAACTCTAATTAACAATATTCTTTGATCATCATCATGGCAAATAACCTTGGGACAAACTCTCTAGACTTTGAAAGGCCCCTTGTTTTGGATTTCCACGCAAGTATCGGACAACCTGCCTGTGGCAGGTAAGTTTAAATCTCGATAATCGCGTAAAGAACCACTCTTGATCTATAGAGCCCAAAATGATTTTAATAAGGTTCAGTTATTTATAATTTACTTACTTTTTAGTATTTCATAGTCTATATTAAGATCATTGGACCTCACTTCTTTTAATTTTGATCGCAACCGTTGTTGCATTTCCGCTTTTACATCGGCGTATTGTGGGTTATTTGCAAGATTATTATACTGCTTAGGGTCGTGTTCCATATCAAACAACTCCATCCCTGCCCCAGCATCTTCGTTGTACTGAATATAAGCCCATTTTTTAGTTCTGACTAAGAACGATTTCCCACCCTGACTTACGGAAAATGCCATGTCCCGCACTGTAGAATCAGGATTATCCAAGGTTTTTACCAGACTTTTTCCTTGAAGGTTTTCTGAAGCCTCCAATCCCGCCAATTCCGCTACAGTGGGATATAGATCCAAAAGTTCTGCAAACGAGTTACAAACCGCTGGTTCTTTTCCTGGCACCTTAATGATCAATGGTACACGAACCGACTCTTCGTGCAAACTTACTTTCATCCAAAATCGATGCTCTCCCAAATGAAATCCATGGTCTGAAGTAAATACTACGATGGTCTTATCTTCCAAACCCTCTTCTTTTAAAGCGTTAAGTACTTTTCCCACTTGGGCATCCATATAGGAAACGGAAGCATAATAGGCGGCTACTGCCTTCTTTTCTTGTTCCTCGGACATCTCTCCGTTTAAACTGGTAACATAATTTATTCCCCTAGCAGGTATATCATCCCAATCATTCAGAACTTTTGGAGGTAGTACCATTTCTGAGTAGGGATAAGGATCAAAATAAGGTTTAGGTGCTACAAATGGTACATGGGGCCGAACCATACCCACCGCCAAAAAGAAGGGTTCATTCTTATGCTCCTTTATTAACTCTATTGCCTTTTTAGCAGTTTTACCATCAGAATGTATTAAATCATCCCCGTCTGCCTTGACTATTGTCATTACATTTCCTCCCTTTCTTGGTTTTTCCCCAAATGGATTGTTTTGCACCAATTCTGCTTCACCTTCTGCTTTCCATTCTGGGCCTTGACTATTAAAGCGTTCGGTCCAAGAAGCAGTATCGTCTTGGCTATTGGAACCTGTTTCAATATCAATGGGCACTCCCATATGGTAAATTTTACTTACCCGGGCGGTATAGTATCCGTTATCTTTAAATAACTGAGACCATGATTTTCGCTTATCTCCAACTTGTTTACGACCACTAACATATCCAAATGTTTGGGTTGCATGTGGATAATAACCGAACATCAAAGATGCCCGTGAAGGTCCACAAACTGGATACTGGGAATAGGCACGGGTATATCGTGTTCCTTCCATTGCCAGTTTATCTATATTAGGTGTTTTGCTTACCGTACTTTCATAAGAAGATACTGCTGTCGCCGTAAGATCGTCGGCAATTATAAACAAGACATTGTATTTTCCTTTTTTATCCGGTGATTGTGCATGGCTTGACACAATTAACGAGAACAGGAATAAAAAGACTAACTTATTCATTTTATACAATTAAATTTCATTATTAAACTAAGATTAGGGTTTTACTTGGATCATCTTGAATTATCTCAACATAAAATCCAGCTTTTGGTGCAACTTGGAACTATTTGTTATACTTATTCAACACTCTTTTGAATTTGACTACAACGGAATTTACATCCTTAGAAATACTTGAAATGTCTATAGGTTTGTTTTCTAATTCATCTTGTTCCAAATTGAATAGATCACCATTATCATAAAGCTTCCATTTTTTATTCTGAACATAACTTTTAGACTTAAAATTCCCCCAATTGGGGCTATAGTGGCAAAACACCCATTCCCTAACATCAGAATTATTACCCAATAATTGAGGATAAAAACTAAGCCCATCTAGAACCATAGATTTTTTTTGTTTTATTTTGGCAACCTCCATTAGTGTGGGTAAGAAATCAGTGAAGTCGATCAAATTTTTATTGACCATGCCCGGAGCAATCCTTTGCGGCCAATTAGCTATTAATGGAACATGGGTTCCCGCATTGGTGGTATACCCCTTATTTCCTTGCACCAAACTTCCTTTAAACCTGGATGCAACATCTCGGTCAGTTCCATTATCACCAACAAACAGTATCAATGTATTCTCACGTATCCCCATATCATCTACCTTCTTTACAAGTTTCCCAACAATTTGGTCCATATAAGCAACCATTTCCCCAAAATATTTTGGGTCATTTGTATTGGACTTAGCGTCAAAACTTGAAAATTCCGAGTTAGTTGGTGTTGGCACAAAAGGATCATGCGTCAATACCATAGGATAGTAGATAAAAAACGGACCCTCCTTATTTTTTTCTATAAATGAAAACATCTCTTCCACAAATATATCAGGTCCGTATTTATCAACATAAGTCCTCACGCCTCCCCTTTTTAAACTAAGGGTTGGGTCTTTATATCTTGAACCTAGCGTATTGATTTGCCAAAGGCAATAATCATCAAAACCAGCCTTTTCTGGGGTGGTTCCCACCCTATTTCCAGCCAATTTTTGTTGACGTGTATTGCCCAATAATTGCCATTTGCCGGTAATATAGGTAGCGTATCCTGCTTCCTGCATATAATGACCGAAGGTCCTTTCCTCGGGGTCCAACAATCCAAAGCCAATATAATTGCGAAAACTATACTTGCCCGTCATGATTTGAACACGTGAAGGCGTACACAAAGGTGTTGCATAGCAATGATCAAACCTCATTCCCTCTAAAGCCAATTGATCTAAATTTGGGGTACTATAGCTACTACCCCCATTAACTCCTAAAGTCTCATATCCAAGATCATCTGCCATAATCAATATGATATTTGGCTTGTCCTGTGGCAAGGCTATATTGCAACTGAGCCCCATAAAAAATAAGGTTAGCAGTTGCCTAAGCACACACTGGTTTAACTTCCACATATTTTGATTATCATTTTATAAGTTAATTACCCTGGCAGATGATTATACCAACAGTCAAGATGCTTCAGCACATAAAACGTATAGCACCACAGTGACATTATACTGGATTGTAACACTATAATTCCTTTAGAAAAGGGACCAAGGTGTTTCTATCAATTGAATGGACTAAAACTGGTCAAAAATCTATTTATCATAATACATTTACCAACCTGGGTTTTGCGTTAGGTTTGGATTAAGGACTAACTCATCTTGTGGTATAGGTGATAAATAATCTTGATTCTCCCTAAAGCCATAACCGTTAGGCAATTCATTTTGAAAAAAATCAATAAGACCATTGCTATCAACAGGAGTATTATGGTCCGGAAATTCGGATTGTAAAAAAGGATATCCTAATGGCCTTTTTCCTTTAAACAATGCATGTGCAGCCCATCTTTTATAATCGTCAATGCGATGACCTTCCAATGCCAACTCCACCCTACGCTCGTTTCTTATAGCATATAAAGCATCATCAATGGCATAACCATAGTCCAAAAGATTTGTTCCATAACTAGATTGTGGAATAACCGTAAATGGTGGCATTCCAACCCTTTCTCTCAATAAATTCAATTGATCTGCAGCAATGGTGCCATCTAACTCATATTTTGCTTCAGCATAATTTAGGAGTACCTCACCATACCTAAACAGAATATAACCAGTTTCACTACGTCCGCCAAAATCTTCACCGGCAGCTGGTGAAAATGGGTTAGAATATTTCTTTACCTGGAAACCAGTAACCGCAGATTCCTCCACCCCACCATCTACGAATGGTTTGTCAAATAATTGGTTTGCACTAGCAACCCTTAAGTCGCCCGGAGTCCAAATAGTAGCACTAAACCTTGGGTCTACATCCTGGGCTATAGTGGAGAGAAAATCATTTCCTTTCGTAGTTGATGCCAATCCTAGATAATCATAAACATCTCCATCCCTACCAAGGTAAGAGGATGCCAATGACCATGTTAGTGACATGTCCCTAGTCCTTCTAGTTGTGTAAAATTGAAGGTCGTGCCCCATTTGTTCTGAACTACTTGCAATTCTATAAAATAGGACCTCGTCAATATTGGACATATTATCCATTCCAAATAACTCATAATAGTCTGAATCCGGATTCCCCGTATTGTAGAGCCCCTTAGTATAGTTCCCGTTTATTAATTCTTCTCCTGCAGACACCGCTATTTGAAAATAGTTATTGGGATTAGCGCCTTCCGTTGCAAACACTCCACCTTTGTGATACTTCTGCCATGAACCTTCAAATAATGCCACCCTTAATTTAAAGGCAAGAGCGGTCTCCTTATTAAGTCTTGAATTTCCGGTAGCCGTTCTAGCCCCCAAAAACCCAATAGCCTTATCCAATTCTGAAAGAATAAAATCTGCCACCTCTGTTCTTGGGCTTCTTGGATCTAAAAGTCTTTCATCATCTGGCAAAAGTTGAGTATCATATATAGGTAAATCACCATATGTCCTTAAAAGGTTATAATAAAACCATGCCCTAAAAAAATGTGCTTCTCCTAAGTACTGCTGATACGAACTTAATTCATCTGTGATATTTACCAAGTTGTCAAAAAGAATATTGATACTTCTAATGTCATCCCAGTCATTTATCCACTGCCCGTTACTTGGAGCCCTAGTACCATTGAGTACACTGTTTGGAACACGCTGAATTAAGTTATCCGAATTATTTTCTGATATTGGCAACAATGCACTACCATGAATAGGAAAGACTGCGTAGTATTTTTTTACATAGTTTTCAATATCATTGGAAGTTTTAAAATAATCATTGACCGAAATTTGATCTTCAGGTGGATTATCAATAAAATCCTCGCAGGACAAAGTAGTGCTGAACACTATAACTAAGCCCAATATATATAGTATATTTTTCATGTCTTTTAGATAATATTTTTAATAAGAAACTTTTAATCCGAAGGAAATAATCCTGTCGGCACCATATGTTTTTCCTGCTCCCCAAGAACTCGTAGTTGCTACGGGATCTATTCCAACAGGCAACTGCGAAAAAGTGAAAAGGTTTTCACCTGACAGATATAATCGCACTGAATGAAGAGCTAATTTTTCTATAAGTTCATTTGGGAAATTATATCCAAATTGAACATTCTGCAATCTTAGATATGCTCCATTTTGCAAATAGCGTGTACTAACGCGCCTGTTTTTGTTGTTTTGGGAGTTGTTAATATAGGGCCTTGGATAATAACTATTAATATTAATATTCGCTTCACCCAATTCCAAGCCTGTATATTCATCACCGGGCTGATCTCTGAAATAATTTAAGTGGTTTGGAAACAAGGAAGTTTGATTTCCTGTTCTAAATCCCCAAAAAATATTGTCGTTAGCACCAAACCATAGGTCTCTTTTTCCCACTCCACGCCAAACCATGGACATATCAAATCCTTTATAGGAAGCATTTAAATTTATGCCATATTGATAGTGTAAGGCACTGTTTCCTATAATACTTAGATCTCCGTGGTCATCTAGGGTGTTGCTTCCGTCATTAACTGCCCCATCACCGTTTATATCCTCATACTTAACATCTCCAGTATTCCATACTAAACCTGTTATATCTGATAAATCAACATTGGAGGTATACTCATCAATCTCATCTTGGGTCTTGTATAAATCGTGGGCGGTATAGCCCCAAATTTCACCAGCTTCCCTACCTTCGTACCACGTATTTAGAATTCCTGTGGGATTCTCATATTTTGTAACGACCGCATTGCTATCATATAAATTAAGTCCTATTCCATATGAAAAATCCTGATTTACGTAATGATTCCAGTTTAAATTAACTTCCCAACCTCTAGATCTCAGAGTAGCATTGTTTGTTCTTGGAACTACTGCACCCAATACACCAGGTTGCGCTTGAACGGGGCCTATCATATCAATAGTTGTTCTTTCAAACCAGTCGAAATTCGCTTTCAATTTCCCTTCCAAAAAGGAGAGGTCAGCCCCTAAATTGATAGTTCTAGCGGTTTCCCAGGTTAGGTCTGGGCTAATTAAGGATGGTGTCCCTGCAAAGCCAACAGGCCTACTGCCTCCAGCATCATAAATCCAATTGACGGCATTCCCTGAAAGTGGAATTAAAAGCAAATCCAAATAGGAGTTTACATCTTGATTCCCAAGTTCGCCCCATGATCCTCTAACTTTAAATGTATTTACAACACCATTGATTGGTTCCCAAAAGGATTCCTTCTCAACATTCCATCCAAGAGAAAAAGATGGAAAAAAACCCCACCGTTTGCCTTCCCGGAAAACAGAGGTACCATCATAACGGGCATTGGCCTCCAATAAATACTTTTCCTTATAGTTATAGTTAAACCTGCCGAAAAATCCTTCAGTTCCAAAAGTCAACAAATTTTCACTTGCCTGTATCTCCCCGTCCGCTGTATTTAAGGACGGTATGTCCTGCACCAAAAGATTGGTTCTAAAAGCGGTAAGTCCCCTATTCTTTGTCCTTTCAAATTGAGTTCCCAAAAGCAAAGAAAAGTTATGGGCTTCCGCAATGTCGAAACCATAAGAAGTATATATATTGGTTGTCCAATACTCATTGCTTCTATGCGTTGACCTAATATTGCTAGGAACTGTATTCCCACTTGGAACCTGAGTTTGATCCACTAAATTGTCATAAACCGTAAGTTCCTTGCTTTGATAAAAGACGTCTGTATTTCTAAAGGCGAAATCAGCATTGACTTTCCAGCCTTTTACCGGGCGTATCTCGGTTGCGAATGTATGCCAATTTTCAGTAGTCTCTGTCACATCCGTACCCGCGTCATTGACCCAAGGAATCTTAGACTGAATCATAATATTTCCGTATCCATCATACTTTGCATTGGTAGGCATAGTCCTGGCGATCTGATGAAAGATTAAATCGTAAGACCCTTGTCTATCCATATTTGGAATTTCCCTTATGGTTTTGGAATATCTGGGTTGATAGGTAAAATCCCAGTAATCATTCAAGGCGGTAGAAATTTTCGCCATTACATTATATCGATCAAAAGTGTCCGTCCCATAATTAAGTACACCTTCCTGTCCAAAAGTACCTGCCGAAAAATAATAGGAGGTTTTTTCAGATCCCCCAGAAATAGTTAAATCATGCTTTTGTAAATATCCGCTGCCGTAATATTCATCGAACCAATCCCTGTTCGCATTTCCAAATTGATTAAAACCCCATCGGTTAGAATTGTTCGGATCCGGTGTAGTTTCAAAAAATGTAGCATCGGAAGGGAAATTAGGGCGACTCCTTAAAAAGTCGTAATCCCCTTTTTGAAATGCAATTACATTATCAATCGTTTCGTTAGTAAAAAACCTTCCTCCGGCACCTGCTACTCCAGCTTCATTGACAACTCTAGCATGCGTATAGGAGTTGAGCATACTTGGAAGATTTTGAGCGTTTGCAATTGAAACATTTCCAGAATATGAGATACTAAGCCTTTTATTTTTCCCTGACTTGGTGGTTACAACGATAACACCATATGGTGCCCGTGCCCCATAGATCGCAGAAGCTGCCGCGTCTTTTAAAACCGAAATAGACTCCACATCCTCTGGATTTAATCTATTTAGGTCTCCAGGTATACCGTCTATTACTATATATGGAGATCCTCCACCATTAATAGACCCAAGCCCTCTAATTTGAATACCTAAATTTGCTCCTGGCTGAAAACCAAAATTTCCAGTACTAAAAGATAGGCCGGGAGACGTACCTTGTAACAACTGAGAAACTGTAGGAGAAGGTCTATTTTGAATAAGATCACTATCTATTACGTCCACTGCCCCCGTAAGATTGGTAACTTTCTGAGTACCATAGCCAACTACGACTACTTCATCAAGACCCGAAGCACTTTCTTCAAGTATAACCTTAAGAACAGCTTGACCATTAACTTCTATCTCTTTAGTTGCAAATCCTAAATAAGACACCGTCAATATTGCCATATCGCTTTCTACACCTATTGTAAAGTTTCCATCAAAATCGGCCATCACCCCATTACTGGTACCTTTTTCAAGAACATTAGCTGCAGCCAATGGTGTCCCATTGCCATCAACAATAGTCCCGTTAACAACAAATTTCTGTTGTTGTTTTAATTCAGGATAACTTCTCTGTAATTGAATTAGTTGATTATTCTGTTTAGTCAGAATAATTTGCCTATTGTCCAGTACCTCATATTTGATGGGCAAATCCTTAAAAAGTTGATCTAAAACCCCATATATATTTTCTTTTGTAACGTGGATAGAAACCTTTGTCCGTACATTCAACTCTCTGTTCTTATACAAGAACCTAAATTCACTTTTACCTTCAATTTCCCTAAATACGTCTTCAATACTTATTTCATCATGATTTAATGAAATCTTGGTGTTTTGGGAATAGGAATTGGCCTGTATTTTAAAAAGTGAAACAATAAGTAATAAAGTGGTCAGTTTCATTTTGAGGGTCATTTTGTTAGGATTAGGCCTAGGCCATCCCTTAAAACGGATATTTTTCATATTTTTGTTTGGTTAATCGGTTTAACAATAGTAGACGTTAAATCACATTATCTCAATTCGGGGGATGGTCGGACATTCCCCGTTTTATGTGATATATCAATGCTTAAATAAATTCTTTGTTTACTTCATTGGCATCTGTTTTTATTTTATGGTGATTACTCTATTTTTACTCATGGTATAGGTATAAGGTGTGTTTTTAGAAATATAGGTCATAACCTGTTCAATACTTTCAATATCAACATTAAAAGTGGCGGTAAAAATTTCATCATTAAGGCTTGCATTCGTGT
>CAXAVP010000170.1:0-9516 GCA_963972175.1 uncultured Arenibacter sp. | reverse complement strand
GAAGGAATATCTACCCGGTAAAGGAGTTGATAAGTAAGCTAATTGATACTGAGCATCATTTAATCAGCAAGGATACCAAATTATTTCTTCGAGATACCATGGATCATTGTACAGAAATAAATGAAAGTCTTAATATTTTACGGGAAATGTCCATGAGTCTTATGGAAATGTATATGAGCAACATGAGCAATAAGATGAACGAGGTAATGAAAGTCCTTACCATCATGGCCTCTATATTTATCCCTCTGACTTTTATAGTAGGGGTATACGGTATGAATTTTGAAAATATTCCAGAATTGCAGTATCAAAACGGATATTTCTATGTTTGGGGGCTTATGATAGCAATTTTTATAGGCTTGCTATTTTATTTTAAACGAAAAAAATGGATTTAACCTAAGGGTATTATATGTCAAACAGGTCGGATGACAAATACCTGTCGCCCCTGTCACAAATGATGGAAACAATGACCCCTTTGTCCAAACTTTGAGCAAGTTTCACTGCTGCTGCCGCGGCACCGCCACTGCTCATACCGGCAAAAATCCCCTCCTCCTTGGCCAATCGTTTGGCCATTTCCCGGGCTTCCAATTCACCGACCTCCAAAACCTGATCCACCTTATCAGGGTTAAAAATCTTAGGAAGGTATTCCTTGGGCCATTTTCTGATTCCCGGAATTTTGGCTTCATCGGCCGGTTGTACCCCAACAATCTGCACGTTTTTGTTCATTTCTTTTAAATAGGTAGAGGTACCCATTATGGTTCCTGTAGTGCCCATGGAGGACACAAAATGGGTAATGCTCCCTTGGGTATCCCTCCAAATTTCGGGCCCCGTACTTTTATAATGCGCCTTCCAGTTGTCATTATTGGAAAACTGATTGAACATAATGAAACCGTCATCCTTCACCTTTTGTTCGGCGTAGTCCCTAGCTCCTTCTATACCTACTTCAGCAGGTGTTAGGGTTACCTTTGCTCCATAGGCCCGCATTGTCTGCACCCTTTCCTTGGTAGAGTTTTCAGGCATTACCAATTCTATGTCCAATCCATAAATTCCGGCGATCATGGCCAAGGCTATACCGGTATTGCCACTTGTGGCTTCAATAAGTTTGGAATCTGCGCTGAAATCACCTCTTTCCAAACCCCCTTGAATCATATTGAGCGCGGCACGGTCCTTAACGCTTCCACCGGGATTATTGCCTTCTAGCTTAAAAAAGAGTTTAACATTTGGATTCTGGTTAACAACTTTGGATAACACTAAAGGAGTGTTGCCAATGGTATCCAATATACTATGAGACATGCGGTAAGGTTTTTATTTTAATGACTGGGGAATGGTAAACAGTGGAATTTGCAGGAACAGATTCGGTCAACCACGCATTTCCCCCTATTATGGAGTTTTCACCTATTACCGTTTCCCCGCCCAGAATAGTGGCATTGGCATAGATGGTTACATTGTTCTCAATGGTTGGATGCCGTTTTGTTTTTTGCAATTTTTTAGCCACATATAGGGCCCCCAAGGTTACCCCTTGATAAATTTTGACATTGTTTTTTATTATGGCAGTCTCTCCTATAACCACACCCGTAGCATGGTCAATAAAGAAAGAGCTTCCTATTTGTGCGCCAGGGTTAATATCTACCCCTGTTTCTCTATGAGCGTATTCGGTCATAAGTCTCGGTACCAAGGGAAACCCATCTGTATAAAGCTCGTGTGCCAATCGGTAAATGGCAATGGCGTAGAATCCAGGATAGGCCATATATACTTCCTCTATAGAAAGGGAGGCAGGATCACATTTAACTATTGCTTCCGCATCCAAGTTTAATTTTTCCAAAATCTTGGGTAAGCGTACCACAAAGTTTTCCCAAACCTTTTTGCAGGGTTTGTCCACATTCCAACAGGCGAGGTTCACCAGGGTATCAAATTCCTTTTCCAACTTGTCCAAGTTTTCATCCACCGGGGTGTCAATATCGAACAAGGTATAGAATAATCTATTGGTAAACAGCTCTGTTTTCTCCTTGAGTGTAAACCTAAGATTGGGCTGCTTTTTGTGCTCCTTTATATTTTTTATTATAGATGCCTTATCCATTTCTAATTTTAATAGTTCCTTCAAAATTAACCATTATTTCAAAATCCCCTTTTGCTAAATTGGTTAACTTTAGCACAAAGATAATGTGTTATGAGTCGTGTACAACAAGAAGTAATTACGAAAGATGTATTCCAATTTTTAAAACATTTGCGGAACATAAAACAGAATTTAAAGCGCTTGAATCCAAGGTGAAAGGATTTTATTCCTTGGTTATGGATAGGTTGAATGAGCACGACGAAATAGAAAAAATAAAAATGTTCAGAATCTATAGGGATATACGTTTCTCCAAGGACAAAACACCGTATAAAACTCATTTTGCCGGATCTTTTTCCCGGGCAGGCCTGCAATTGCGAGGAGGTTATTACCTGCGTATTAAGCCAAAAGAATCCTTTGCGGCCGTAGGGTTTTGGGGACCTAATAAGGATGACTTGCTTAGAATACGTAAAGAGTTTGAAGCCGATTCCAGCGGTATACGCTCTGTAGTTAATGAAAACACGTTTCGGGAAGTGTGGGGAGATATGCAGGGTGATGAACTAAAATCCGCTCCTGTAGGATTTAGTAAAGACCATCCCAATATAGATCTCATAAAAAGGAAGCAGTTTATTTTTGTTAAAAATTTTTCGGACCAAGAAGTGCTGTCCGCCAATTTTATTGAGGACATAGACCAAGCCTTCAGGGCAACGCGTCCTTATTTTGACCTTATGAGCGATATTCTGACCACCAATCTAAACGGGGAATCCCTGTTGGAATAGTCAAACATTTTACCTTATTCACCTTCTGCAAGCCTCTTTTGTATATTTATAGAGGAGGCTGGTGTTACATGCCATTGACGCCCGTTTGGCCGTTTAAGGTAAGGCATTAAGCTGGTTGTAAGGCGGGGTCCTCAAAAAACTGAATCTGGTCCTTAAGACGTTCAATAACCATTTGCATCATGCGCTTGTTAAGGGCAGAGGAATTTTGAATGTATAATTGATACTCCTGCGTGGTAAATTGCCCTATGATGATTCCCTTTAAGGAATTTCTAAATTTAATATCCTTTTGTATGGAGTTCTCTATAAAAAACAATCGTTTTTGCACCCCTAGATCATAAAAGCTATTCTTATGTTTAGTGATGTAATTCTGAAAAACCAAAAGCAGTAAAGCGTTCTGCATTTTAATTATCGGACGTAAGGTTTGGTTTTGAAACCGCTCCCCTTTGCTCATTTGTTCCGATATTTTGGCCGATGGGATTATAGGACGAATTTCCAAAAGATTATGGGACCTGTCGCTCATATCATTGGTGTTTTTATAAAGATAGGCATTCCCGTTTTTGGGTAATGGACCTCTCCTAGATAGTTTTTAACGAGGTTATGAACATTGGACCTATATGGCACTGGAACGAGAAAAGCTTAAATTATTAGATCTTGGAACATCTTTTTTATTTCTGGATTCTTCTGTTTCGGAATTGGTATCTTCGTTATTATCACCCTACTTTATTCCT
The DNA here is from genome assembly GCA_963972175.1 of uncultured Arenibacter sp. GTDB lineage: Bacteria > Bacteroidota > Bacteroidia > Flavobacteriales > Flavobacteriaceae > Arenibacter. The sequence continues at coordinate 5,962 of CAXAVP010000170.1, read as the reverse complement.
AAATTGACCAAAAAAATAAGTTGTAATTTTCATATATCAAATTCGACAAACTTAGCCTATAGATGACATGGACGGAGAAATTTTCTTTACTAATTTTGGCAAAAAATAATATAAAAGCTATGAGATTTCATACTAGAAAATGGGTAAAACCAGAGGATTTAAATGCTAACGGCACCTTGTTTGGAGGTAAAGTTTTGGCATGGATAGATGAGGAGGCTGCCTTATACAGTATTATACAATTGGAAAATAAGCGTGTGGTCACCAAATATATGTCGGAGATTAATTTTATGAGCACGGCCTTGAAGGGGGATATTGTGGAAATTGGTATTGATGTTGTAAAATTTGGAAAAACCTCTCTGACTCTTAATTGTGAGGTTCGTAACAAGATGACTAGGGAAACCATTGTTACCGTAGACAATATTATTATGGTAAACCTTGGTGCGGATGGGAACCCCAAGCCTCATGGAAAGACGAAGATAGAATTTGTTAAGGACCGTTTATCGGCTGCGGAATCCTAGCTAGGGTTTAAGTTACGCGCCACTTCTTGTACCTCGTCCAGAACACGGAGTAAATTACCGCCCCATAGTTGGGCTATCTCTTCTTCGGAATACCCTCTTTTTACCAATTCTAAGGTAACATTGGGGGTTTCCGAAGCATCGGACCAACCCGCTATACCACCGCCACCATCAAAATCAGAACTAATCCCTACATGGTCTATCCCAATTAAATTAACCATATAATCTATATGGTCTACAAAATCGGCCACGTCAACGGCTTGTGGGGCTTCTTGATTTTTGGTGACCAAATCTTTGGCCAAGGCCACTACTTTGCGATAGTTATCTCTAAATATTTTTTTCTTTTCTTCTCCTAAGTTTGCCAATTCTTTCTTATTAAACCATTCGATCCCCAAGGAATCAGCCACCTCTCTGTAATAACCGGGCATAAAATCGGCATGGGCTTGGTGTTTTTTTGTTTTTAGATAAGAACTAAAGGCCACTGTTTGTACAACGCCGCCATTCTCTTTCATCAATAGTAATTGCTCGTCATCCAAATTCCTGCTATGGTCACACAGGGATCTGGCAGAAGAATGGGAGGCAATGATGGGAGCTTTGGATAAGGAAATCATCTGCTTCATCGATTCTTTGGAAACATGGGATACATCTATCATGATGCCTAGACGGTTCATCTCGCTCACCGCCTTTTTTCCAAGGTCACTTAAACCGTTGTGTAACCATATGTTATTGGCCTCGCCGGTGTTGGAGTCACAAAACTGACTGTGTCCGTTGTGGGAAAGGGAAATGTATCGTGCCCCAAAGTTGTAATAGTTTTCAAATTCTGAGAGGTCTTCCCCAATAGGGTAGGCATTTTCTACACCTATCATGGCCACTTTTTTACCGGATTTCACTATTCTGTAAACATCTTCGGAGGTATAAGCCAATTCAATTTCACTGGGGGCAATTTCCTTACATAGTCTGTGGATGGCATTAAACTTGGACATGGCGTTTTCCTTGGCAGCGGCATAGCCTGCGTCATCCAAGCTTCCTTGACCGGTATAGACTATTAGCCAAGTTACATCTAGCCCGCCTTCCTTCATCTTTGGTAGGTTCACTTGATTGTCCAGCTCTTGGGTGTAATTCACTTCCTTGGTGAAATTGGCCACATTTATATCGTTGTGCGTGTCTATGGTAATGACCTCTTCATGGATTTTTGCTGCCTTTTCTTCCAATCCCTCAGTAGCAGCTTCTTGTTTTTCTTTACAGGACAAAAAAGCCAAGGCACATAATAATCCGATGAAATACTTCATAATATTCTGATTTGATACATACAAATAACGCTATTTGACAACAAAAAATGAAGCCTAGATAACATTTAGTTGTAAACAGCATATTAAAAAGTGAGTTTTAAACTTTCAGTGACCAGATGATACTGGAAAATGAAGGGTTTGAGCTAGCTGCAGGCTAATTCCTGAAATATAAAAACCGATATGATCTATAACCATTTTATAACAACCTAAAATTGAAAACTCAAAACCTACTTTCCCAATTAACAAACCTAGAAGGGCAACTAAATCATTTTTCTTTTGAGGAACTAACTTCCGAAGAGGCTTCACTTTTAAAGAAATCCTTTGTGTCGTTCAAATCCCGTTTAGAGGAAAAAGTGTTGGGCCCCAACACAAATGGCAGCTCCCTATATGGGGATGGGCAGCGATTGGATTTGACTCAAGAAGGTAATGATTTGGCAAGGAATCCCCAAGAAAGAAGGGTGTATACGGAAGCTTCCCTCTTGGCAGGAGTAGGTAAGAAAATAAAATCGCCCGTTAATAGCATTCTTAAATCGGTAGATGTTTTAAAGGAGAGTGACCTGTCCATTAGGCAATTGCAACAATTGAAGGCCATTGGTGGCTCATCCAATTACCTGTTGGAAATTATTAATGAGTTGCTGGAATATGCGAATCTAAGCAAGGGGCAGGACCCAATCGTAGAAATGGATTTTAATTTCCACAGCATTATTAAAGATACGCTATACCTGTGCAATACCCTTATTTTGAACAAAGAGGTTAGATTACAGTTGGAAATGGATGATGATATTCCAGAAACACTAAGCGGAGACCCTTCCAAGTTATCGCAAATACTGTTAGCCTTATTGGGGAACATTATAAAGGGAATGGACCAAGGGCATATCTGTTTAAAGTTGGGAGTACAGCAACAGCATGCCAAGCATTATGCATTGAAATTTATAATAACGGAGACTAGACAGGGTAATCGGGCCAATGGTCCAAGTTCAACAAATGATGGTGTTAAGCCAGAACAATATCAGGATACATTAGCCACGGGTAGTACGCTGTTAAGTTTGGAGATTGCCAAACAGACCATAAAAAATTTAAATGGGTACATGACCTTGCCCCAGGGACACAAGACAGCATGGACCCATAAATTTACCATTCCCTTTTCCAAGGTACAGTATGGTACGGATACGGTAGCCAAATACGATGCGGAATATCTTGAAAAGGCATCAAAAGAAATAGCAGAAATGCATGTGCTTGTTTTTGAGGACAATATCCTTATTCAAAAACTAATGGAACAGCGACTAAAAAAATGGGGCTGTAAAGTATTGGTGACAGACAGTGGAACAAAGGGTATAAATTATCTGCAGGACCAAAAGGTGGATCTGGTATTGGTGGATATTGAAATGCCCATGATGAACGGTTTTAAAATAGCACAATCTATACGCGAATTCGCTTTGAATAGAGGTAAAGACCTTAGCATAGTAGCGTTGTCCCGGGAATTTTCCAGTAGCCATATTAGGAGGTGTAAAGCCATGGGGATAACAGAATATATAAAGAAACCCTATAGTCCGGACCAACTATTGGCAAGCTTGTATAAATGTAAAAATGACTTGGATTCCAAGGCCCTGCCATGTAATAACAAGAATACGGATTTATACCCATTGGATATTGATTTATGTTCGGTTAATCTGTCCAATATTTTGGAAGAATGTATGGGGGAAATTGATCTTTTGGAGGAGTTGATAGTACTTTTTAAGCAAAATATCCTGGAATTTATTGGAAAGGCCAATATCTATATCCCACAGCGCAACTTCAACAAGCTGGGGTTTGCAGCCCATAAGGTGAAAACCGGACTATCCATGATGAAGGCACACGGCTTATATGCTTTAGTCAACAAGATTATAGTTTGCTGCAAGACAAATCAGGATAGTAAGAGTGTAGAATTTTTGTATAACCAAATTCTGAAGGCCTATCCGATGGTGGAAAAGGCTATTGATAATCAATTGGAAAGCCTAAAGAACAACAGGAACTAAAAACCATTAAAAAGAGCAAATACGTGACTACTCCCAATATGCATGACAACCTTTTATGGGATTTAATAATCTTATTTGCTGTATTTACCATAGCTTATTTAACAACCATATATATAACCAACAAATTGCAAACCAAATCGGATAATAATATAAACAGTAGAAGCCAAATAATGGCCATAGTATGCCAGTTGTTGCTGTATGGTCAAGGTAAAGGTGACGTATTTGGCAGTACCTGTACAGACCTCAAGGTATCCTTATGGAAACTGTTGAGAGTACCTGGAAACAAAGTAATATTGTCAGAAATCCTCCTAAAACTGGACGCAGATCTGGCGGATACCTCCCGAGAAAGAATTTATTCCCTCTATAAAGAATTTAAGCTTCATATTGCGGCCTTTGAAGAGACCAATGCGTTTAATACCTCCAATGAAGCTATGTCAAGGAATAGGGCTAGTGCTGTAGCGTACACACAAGAAGATTTAGAAACAAAAATGAAAGACCCCCACAATAATATGCAAAAAGATAAATACGCAAGCGATTTTGCAGGAGATGAGGTAATTGAGATGGATTTTATTCCCTTGGTGACACAAAATCAGGAAATGGTAGATGAGGCCAGCAAGGCCTTCCACGAGGCTTTGTTGATTAACTGCGATCTTGATTTCTTAATGCAGTGTTTAAGGGATCAAAACAATGGGCCTAACCCCCATGAGGAGGTGTATGACGCTTTGATAGACAAAATAGTAGCCAGCCCTAAAGAGGGAAAAGACGCAGCGGAGTCTTCTTTTTTAAATATCGACTTCTTGCCAATGATAATGGATACCGAAAATAGTGTGGAGGAGGAAACCGAATCTGTGGTAGATATTAACGAGTTGGACGTGGATTATGAAGTAGTCATTGATCCGCACCTAAAAAGTCAGATTACTCAAATATTGGAGACGCATACCCAGGAACAGCTACAGGATGAGATATTATTTGACCAGGAAACCCATATTTTGGATTTGGGTGAAATGGACATCCCTGCAGCCAAATTTTATACGGACTGGGAATACAAAAAAGTAAAGCTATTACAGTCTATAGCCGAAATGGGGGATATCCGCGAGGTTCCCTTATTGAATGAAATGTTGGATGAAGAAGAGAATGAATCAATAAGCATGTTGATCAAGGAAATCATCCATCGGTTTTTGTCCGAATATACCATGGATATAGATGAGGATAATGGTGATTCAACAAAAGTAAAAATAGGGGAGCATTATGTTTTGAACCATTTTTTTCATGCTGTAGATACCGAATCACAACTTATTCTTTTGGAGGAAATTATGCAGGTGGGAGGGCTGAATGAGTTTTATTTTTTGGAAACCCTGATTGATTACCCTGAAAAAAGTGTCGCGGATAAGGCTAAAATGGTATCGGAAGTGCTAAAAATGAAGTTGGAGCTGAGTTACCAGGATGGCACAGAAGAAAGAAGCGATCTATTTGCCAATCAGGATTTGGATTTAAATAGCATTGTCAGGGATGGGGCCATAGCCTCTCTTAAGACCGGAAAGTCTCTAAATTTTAGTAATTACGCCTGTGCATCGGTTCAGGAAACCAATGACGTGCCGGTGTCAGGAAAGTCCCACCCAATTAAGGAGAAAGGCGAGAGCGTATTAAGTACCGGGCAGGAAGACACTGCGGCCATAGATATATTCGATATTGATTTTGAACTGTCCCGCTCCAGTGTTGGACATGATCAAGAGGCGATAAGGACCGAAGATAATGTAGGGAAAAAGGAATCAGAGGAACTAAATTTTCTGGGGCAGTTAAAAGACCTGGGAAATAAATTTTTAAAAAACAAATAGCTTTTAGCGTTCTGTGAGTTTTAAGGGTTGCCTTTTGGAACTCTGTGGGTATCATATCCCAATAGGTAGAAAAGGACCACACTTTAAGATCTTGCGATTTGACAACTAAAAATCTGAAGTACACAACATTTAATTGATTTGAACACCAAATATAAATATGTTTACCATATAATTATTGACCCAAGCAATAATAACTAAAACCAAGTCTTACTATGTTATACGACACCTACGGAGAGGAATACTTATTGTTCCTACAAGATTTAAATGAAATTTTAAGTTTAAACCAATTAGTTGAGTTGGACTATATG
>CAXAVP010000169.1:0-9618 GCA_963972175.1 uncultured Arenibacter sp. | reverse complement strand
TAGTGAACAGTGGGCTAATAACTGCTTGAAGCTACCTTTAGGTTTAGTTCAACAATACCTATAATTCAGTCTTGCCTTTTCCAAAAGATAAAATTGCTTACTTTTATTCCAGCACGATTTCATTGCCGGAAAATCCTAAGGGATTTCCCAGACCGACCAAAGGATCAGATCAAACATGACCTACAATGGGGGGAGGGGCCAGAACTGCATATTGTACAATTGGACAATTACAATTCAGATACGGATTCTGATACTATGGGTTATTTTGACAAAGAGAAACCCAATCAATTTTTCTTGGATATCGACTATGTAAGACAAATGGAAAATGGAACACTAATTCAAAACGACAATGATGCCGCCATATTTTTTATTGGCACGACCGTTTTGCACGAATATGTACATTACGGTGATTACAATAGTGGATTTGACTATCCGGGAGAGGAAGGCCGAATGTTTGAGATTTCAGTTTATGGTGAAAATGTTCAACCAGATAGAGCAAGAATTGTATTAAACAGAATAAATTAAGATTATGCGGACTTTTATTTTTATTTCATTTGTGTATTTAACTGTGACTATTTTAGGATGTAAACGAAGTGTTTCAAAACTAGAAAGCCCTAAGGATACATATGATTTTAACCCTGTAGAAACCAAATGTTTAGACAAGAATGATAAAGAAAAATTGCTCGAGTCAATATTTGAAACAGAAGAATTTCAAATGTTCCTACACCCAGAAATCAAAGAGCGATTGCCAATTCGCCTAGTAAAGAATGAATTTATCACCTCGGATTTAGTAATATTTTCAAATGGCCAAAAGGTACAACTGGTAGACTCCTTAATTTTACCAATTGGTACGCAACACAGGGTAAAACTAATCAAAAAGGATTGCAATAGGGGTATTGTTGAATACTCCATTTTTTACCCTATTGAAGGAGTAGTTATTTCCGGTTCTGCACAAAAAAAGGGTGATTCTTGGACTACATACGAAACAACGTGGGGAGAGAAGGATTAAATACGAACCACAACAATGTATCCTATGAAAAGCACTAGTCCAGTTCCTTAAAGTTAAAATTTTATTTTTTTATCAGTCCATAATGTTGATTTTGGGGTGTTGAATTGTTGGCAACCCTTTTCAGCCTTTTGCTTGGTTGTCAATACTTCAACACCATATATAACTTGCTCCGCATCCTATGTGTGATCCGTGCTCTGGGCATGGTCACCGGCATCTGTATGATTATAAGCTATAATAAGCCCGGCCACTTGCAATAAAAATGTGATCCCAATTCTATGGGCCACCCACGTTGTTTTGTGGTACAGGCTTTGAATACTTCGTTGTGAGCTTTGTTATCCTGTTGCTGTTAATAATTTATTCCAATACCCCTATCACATAAGGGGTCTCCGTCTTTATTACCGCCAGTGTCCTGCTGAGCAGTTTCCTGGCAACCTTTATGATAATGCTTTTCACGTTCTTGCCATGGTGCTTGCGGTAATAGGCCTGCATTACGGGATCCGCCCGTATCGCCTGCCAGGCCGCCTCCACAAAGTAGGACCGGATCAAACGGTGCGCCCTTGGCGTTATTCCTAGTGTCCTATAATTACTTCCGCTCTGATGCACCCCTGGGGCCAGGCCCACATAGCCCGCCAGATGCTTTACATTGTTGAACCTCCTCAAATCCCCTAGTTCACAAAGTATGCCGCATGCCACTATACCACCGATTCCGGGAATACTTCGAAGCAGCATGTAATCCTTCTTGTAATGCACTTTGCAATATCTCCGGAGTTGGGTGGAAACATCGCGCAGTTCTTGATCCACGAAACGAAAAAAACGCATCCTGCTCTCTAAGGTCGCCTTCGCCGTGGGATATCCAAAGACCATATCGTCCAACCACTTGCGATACTTGTGGCTCCAATGATCGTTGTCGAACTCCTCGGGTTCCTTGATCCCAAAATACAACAACTGCATCTTGATGTAGCTCTTGATCCGTCTATAATCCTTTACCAAGTCGTTGCGCCTACGGAAAAGGCTCCTGAGCTGTTCCCGTTCCTTCCCCGGTACATGGATGCTCTTTAAACGACCGTCCTTAAGTTCCCTAATAAGCAATTGCGCATCGATCTTATCGGTCTTTGTATGGAGTTCCCGTCCCTTTCTGTGCACGTCTGCAGGGTTCACCACCAGTGAACGCCATCCATACCCCTCAAAGCAACGGTGGGCATGGTAACCGCAGCAACCGCCCTCATAGACAACATTGACCTCGTGTCCGGAAAAATGTTTGTCTACATATTTGCGCAAAAGTTCCGGATCGGGCGCCATGCTAAAGGATTTACCCGAAAACAGATCCGTGGAACAATGAATCTTCGAACTTCGTTTGTGTATATCGATACCAATGAATAACTTAGGTGTGGCAGTAATTTGAGTGATCATATCTTTAATTTTTAGTTCATCTTAAAGATACTCGACTTACTGCTTTTACATAGATGCTAACCGCAATTACGGCGGATTCGACTACGTCCGAATCCACTCGGAATTGCTAAGGTCAGTGCTTAACCGAAAATCATTAACTTTAAACCGTAACTGACGGTTATACGAGACCTTTGGCAACAATTTGACCTAAAAGATCAAACTCCCTAAAATTTAGTATTAAGCTAAACTTCACGTTAATCTATTGACCTACTTTATTTGAATAAAGATAAAAACGTTCATGGATCGTTTTTAACAAATATAGTAACACTAAAATAACCCTAAAAAGATAAAATTTTATTGTAAAACAATATTTTTTATATATTTGCAATAATAAACTGTATTTTTTATATGCAAAAATCAATTATTATTTCCAAAGTTTTATACTACATCTCAAGGATATTGGGTGGATTATATTTAATTACTGGTGTTTATGGGGTATTCAGCTGGGTAACAAACACCCATTTGCTTATAAACGATAAGCAAACCATTATCACCTACCCTTTTACAGAAACGTCTTTTTTAATTTTAGACAGCAACACAACGTATTTAATCTTTTCGTTTTTAATTCCTATTTTAGGGTATGGTTTGTTTTTTTGGCTACTATCTAATGTCTTTAAGGTATTTTACCAAGACAAATTATTTACAGCCGAAAATATTGTGCATTTGCGACGGTTTTATCTTATTAATATATTTCTACCAACTGTACTCACTATATTCACATCGTTTTTTATGCCTATAGAACACGAAATGTTTCTGATTATTATCCTGCATCTTGTTCTTGGTGTTTTTGTGTTTTTTATGTCAGAAATATTTAACCAAGGATTGCATTTACAAAACGAACAAGACTTATACATTTAAACTATGCCCATTGTTATAAATATAGACGTCATGCTTGCCAAACGAAAGATGAAAAGTAAAGAGTTGGTTAAAGAAATTGGCATTACACCTGCAAATTTATCGATACTAAAAAATGGAAAAGCTAAAGGCATTCGCTTTGAAACTCTAGAAAAAATATGCAAAGCCTTGGATTGTAAACCTGGAGACATTATAGACTATATAGACTAGCACTCCCTTAAATATTTTTTTTATGAATACATTGAATATCAACAATGTGTCCCTTGTGTATAACAACGGACATCAGGCACTTTATGCCATAAATTTAAATATAACAAACGGTGTTTTTGGCTTGCTTGGGCCTAATGGCGCAGGGAAATCTTCGCTTATGAAAACCATTGTAGGCTTACAAAAACCAACGGAAGGATACATTAGTTTTAACAATACAGATATTGTAAAAAACCCATTAGAAATACAAAAGCAGTTAGGTTTTTTACCACAATATTTTGGTGTGTATCCTAAAGTTTCGGCTTATAATTTATTACAACATTTGGCTAAACTAAAAGGTATTCATAACAAGAAAGAGCGCCACGAGCAAATTATGAATCTTCTGGATAAAGTAAATTTAGTTGACGCCAAAAACAAAGAAGTACATACGTTTTCTGGTGGTATGAAACAGCGTTTTGGCGTAGCTCAAGCGTTATTGGGAGACCCTAAAATTGTGATTGTAGACGAACCTACAGCAGGTTTAGATCCTGAAGAACGTAATAGATTTAATGCATTGTTGAGCGAAATAGGCGAAGATATTATCATTTTATTATCGACGCACTTGGTAGAAGATGTACGAAATCTTTGTTCGGATATGGCGATTATAAAACAAGGCGCTATTATGACAAAAGGTGGCCCAAATGAGTTTATTGAAGCATTACAAGGAAAAATATGGCAAAAGGCAACAACCAAAAACGAGCTACTTGATCTTGAGGCAAACCACAACATAATCAGTAAGCAATTTATTGAAAAGGTCATGCATGTAACCGTGTATGCCGATGCTTGCCCAACTGGGTTTAAAGCTGTAACACCAAATTTAGAGCACGCTTATTTCACATATTTAAACAGCACAACATGAAAACGGTTTTACTAAACGATATGTATGGCGCATTAAAACACATAGCAACGCAATTTGCTTTGTTGTCATATTTGGTACTTGGTTTTTTTACAGGCTATAAGTTTCATATTAATGTAGGCGATGGCATTGCAGCCAATGCACCCTACTCTGTTGGGTTTATGACTGGTTTGTTAAGCCTTATGATTATTTTGATTGCAACACTACTAGCCTTTTCTGGCTTGTTTAAGGAACGTGATGCTAACTTTGATTTAATTGTTTTTACCACACCTATAAAGAAACGCTACTTTGCATTAGCACGCTTTTTATCCTTCTTTTTACTTACTGCAATCAGTTTTTTTATTGTAATGCTTGGATATGTTATTGGGTTGCATGTGCAAACAGATTCTGAAATGCTTGCAGGCTTTTATCTGTGGCATTACGTATATCCTTATTTGATTTTTGGCGTGGTAAATAGCTTATTGGTATGCAGCATCCTGTTTTTCTTTGCCAAAAAATTTCAGAATAAACTATTGGTCGCTATTGCAGGATTGATGTTATACATCACCTATATGATTGTACTCATGTTTTCAAACGCGCCGTTTATGGCACAATCGTTACCGCAGTCTTTATCGGCTCAAAAAGTATCTGCTATAACTGATATTTTTGGGTTGTCGGCTTATTTTTATGATGCCAAGGACTTTAGTGTTTTTGAAAGAAACCACAACATCGTGTCATTTAGTAACATACTACTGATAAACCGTTTGAGTGTCGTGTTACTGTCTTTATTTATTATGAAATTAGGCATTAATGCGTTCTCATTTTTGCCAGTTTTCAAACAAAAGTTAACAAAAAAACAGGCTGAAAGAACGCCTAACAAAAACAAACTACTAGATGTTCCGTTTGCGAAAGTAGGCACGTTGTTTACTTCAAAAACAAAACAACATGCGCTGCGTTCTTATGTGAAAATTGATTTTATTTATTTATTTAAAAGTATTCCTCTTATTTCTGTTTCTGCTTTACTGTTATTTTATGTAGGTGTAGAAATGTATGGCGATATAGATATGGGTATTAGGATGCCGCAACAGTATGCTAGCTCTGGTTTACTAGCTAAAACCATTAACGAAACATTTTATTTTATAGGCGCACTTGTTGTGGTTTACTTTACAAACGATGTGTTTTGGCGTGCAAATGCTAGTGGGTTTTCAATTATTCAAAATACGACTTATTATGCTAAAGAGCGACTATTAGGATACGGTATAAGTATGGTGCTTTTAATCATTTTTCTTACCGGTTTAATGCTCTTGGAAGCGATTATCTTTCAGCTTATTTTTAAATACCCTTTTATTGATTGGCAAGCATATTTAGGTGTGTTTGTTTTTAATACGTTGCCACTTATACTCTTTGCGTTACTGCTTCTTTTTATTAATAACATAAGCAAGAGTAAATCGGTGGCATTGGGTATATCTATCTTGTTATTCTTATTGTTTGTGACTCCTATTTCAAAAAACATGATTACGAATCCGTTGTTTCGTTTTTTATCTGGTTACAAAGGTGCTTATAGCGATTTTATAGGTTACGGTACTTATATAATGCCGTTTATTTATAGAGTGATTTTTGGATTTGCTCTTGTGGGACTTGTATTTGCTTTATACGGTTTGATAAAAACTAAAGCTAAAAGACACCGTTTGATTGTTGCTATGGTTGGTTGTGTATGTATAGGCATAGTGAGTGGCTATTGGTTTTTAGATGGTTATGTTTTCAAAGATCAAGACGCTGACATATTAGCGCGCGTTGCTTACGAAAAGCATTATCGAGCATACCAAAACCTTCCGCAGCCAACCATAAAAAAGGTTAATACAGAAATAGATTTGTTTCCTGAAGACCAAGCTTATGAGATAAAAGGCACGTATTGGTTGGTAAACCAGCACGAACACACTATAGATTCTGTACTGATACGTGTGCCTGAAGATTTTGAGATACAATCGCTTTTATTTAGCTATAAAAATGACAGCATAATGCTAGACAGGGCTATTTCAGAAATACCATTAAAACAGGCATTACAAGCCCAAGACTCGGCAAAACTCACCTTTCATTTGGCTTACAAATGGGAAGCTGTAAATGGTCATAATCCTTTTAATGCGATTGTAAAGGATGGCTCTTTTATGCGAATAAGTCGTTATTATCCTCAATTTGGGTATGATGCTAGTCAGGAAATTTCAGACAAGACAATTAGAAAACAACATGCTTTGGGCGAAGCCACGGCCATGAAATCATTTGATGCGGTAAAGACTCATTTAGACGATTTTATTTCTTTGGACATGCAAATTTCAACCGATAATAATCAAATTGCTGTAGGTACTGGTGCATTAAAATTGCAGTGGCAAGATGCTAATAGAAACTACTATACCTATCAGGCCGATGCTATACCGTTTAGGTTTGCGGTTTCATCAGCTGCTTATGAGGTTAAAAAAGCACAACATAATGATGTTTCTATTGAGGTTTTATATCATCCTTTGCATGAAAACAATGTAGATCAACTTATTGAGAACACAAAGCTGTCATTAGAATATTGTACTAAATATTTTTGGCCTTATCCGTTTTCGTCTATTCAATTTGCCGAAGTGTCATCGTTTACACAAGGTTTTGCAGGCACCGCTTACCCTGGTGTTATATTTATGACAGAGCATATGACGTTTCATGCTAACCTATCGGGCAACCACAATCAAGATGTTATTAATGAATTGGCTGGGCATGAAGTAGCGCATTTTTGGTGGGGAACCAACCAGATTGATCCTGATTATCGTGAAGGTTATGCCATGCTGACTGAAAGCTTGGCAATGTATACCGAAATGATGCTATATAAAAACATGTACGGCAAAGCAAAAATGCTAGAACGTGTGGCCATACATAAACAAATATATGAAGCTGAAAAGGGTTTTACTGATGACTTATCGTTATTGAAAGCCACAAAAGACAATGCATTTATATCCTATTCTAAAGGAGCTATTGTTTTTGTAGAATTAAGTGAGTTACTTGGTGAAGAACGGTTAAATTTAGCATTACAATCCTTTTTTACTAAACATAAATATCCAAATTTAAAACCTACTTCAACTGATTTATTGAAAGAAATTTTGAAGGTAAGTGATGAAAATCTTAATAAAAAAATTAAAGCTATGTTTGAGTAAAAACTGTAGCCAATAACTAAGACTTCGTGTGGTCGGTACGGCCAAACATGAAGACCGTGTTGACTGAACCGGGTCCTGTTTTCCCTTACTATGGGGATTGCTAAATTTCCTACATCATAATCTGCTAAGCATTTCGGCGCCATAGTGCTACCTTAAAAAATCAGAGAAAATTAAGCGTGCCCGCATTAAGGTTTCCCGCAAGAAATTTTCTTTACATGACCCTTCCTTTATTTTTAACCGGAAGCCAATTTCTATTGGCGGGCAAACATTATTAATGAATCGGAAGTTTAATTTGTAGGATTATTATTATTATTATTATTATTTATGCTATATTAGCAACTGCTTCCCCAAAAATTTAAAATGCTTTTGCAGTTAATACCTTTATCCGACTTTGAACGATTATTTATTTATAGTTAGATAATAGTTTTTATAATTAAACCTATCTTTAAGAGAGTGAATAGTAGATAATTAACTGCGTGAATTTACCTTTAGGTTTAGTTCAAACTTTATTATAATTCTGTACTTTATTATGCCTCATATTAAGTTATATACTTTTAATCCGGCCCGATTCCGACCCTGTAAAATCCTGTCATATTTCCCAGACCGAAATCATAGCTAAAACGTTAGCGGTTATTTTAAATAACCGAGCATAGAAAAATGAACACAGAAAATAATTACATAGAAATCAACCGACAGTCCTGGAACAACAGAACTGACACACACTTAAAATCGGAATTTTACGACCTTGACGGATTTCTGAATGGAAAAACCTCTTTAAATGAAATTGAATTAAACTTGTTTGGCGACTTAAAAGGAAAAACAATTTTGCATTTACAATGTCATTTTGGACAAGACTCAATTTCATTGAGCAGACTTGGTGCAGACGTTACAGGCGTTGACTTATCCGACAAAGCAATTGAAAGTGCTAAGCAAATTGCAAAAGATACCAATTCAAATGCAAAGTTTATTTGTTGTGATATTTATGACTTGCCAAATCATTTGGACGAAAAATTTGATGTTGTTTTTACAAGTTATGGAACAATTGGTTGGTTGCCCGACTTAGACAAATGGGCTAAAATTGTTTCTAAATATTTAAATCCTAACGGGCAATTTGTATTTGTAGAATTTCACCCAGTTGTATGGATGTTTGATGACAATTTCGATAAAATTGGTTACAGATATTTTAATTCGGGAGCAATTTTAGAAACAGAAAGTGGAACTTATGCCGACAAAAATGCTGACATAACACTATCGTATGTAATGTGGAATCACAGCATAAGTGAAGTGCTGAATAGTCTGATAAAAAACGGACTTGAAATAAAATCCATGCATGAGTTTGACTATTCGCCTTACAACTGTTTCAACAATACAATAGAATTTGAACCAAGAAAATACAGAATAAAACATTTGGACGACAAAATACCAATGGTATATTCATTAACAGCGAAAAGAAAAAACAACAGCTAATAACTAAGCCACCATGTAGTCGTTACTGCCCGTCCCGCAAGAGCTGCGGGAGCCAAATCTATGCCAAAGTAATGGAGTCAAAGATAAGTGAGAATATTGGTGTGCTTCTGGATCGGTTCAAGGATAGGGAACGCAGGGAAACTGTGGATGTTTATTGATAACCTAAATACCCGAGGGTTAGGATGTAGATACGAATTCCCCGTGCAATTATTGGCTTTATGTGATAGTCCTTTTAAAAAATAGAACTTTGAAGCATCTCAGAATACCGTTTTACGTAACTTTATAAAAAAGAAAAGCCCCTCGATAAGAAGGACTTTTCAAACATTTCAATTCCTTGCAGAAAAAATGTGAATGGGATAATCTAAGAAATATTCACCATTTAGTTTTGAAGCATTGATTCCTAAATCATCTACTCCAACATCTTCAATAAGCATATTTTTTAAAGCAATGGGATCACTCGGAAACGATGCTTGAAGTTGTTCTTTTAGTCCAATCCGCATTGAATAAAAATCTCTAGACACTATCCCGTAAACTGTGTAAGTTTAAAATAACAGGGGTTGGACTTTTAT
>CAXAVP010000168.1:0-9698 GCA_963972175.1 uncultured Arenibacter sp. | reverse complement strand
AAGAAAGAGGAATTGGTATAGGCAAATACCGTTCTATCAAAGTCTGCCTTTGTCATATTACAGGCTATCTTGGTAATCCCAATCCAATGTGCTCCCGGGGTAATCTTTTTAGTAGCGAACATAAGATGACCACGGGTTACCGAAACATAAGGGTTGCAGTCCCAAAATTTTGCTATGGCAATTTCCTCTGAGGCATCGCCCTTTGCCGTGATTTCCTTACTGATGTCGTATACTTCTTTTACTTCCTTATAAAAATCGGACCCTACTTCCATTGAGAAGGCCGGAGGTGGTGCCGGTACAAATTGATCTGCGGAATCGATGACAAACGGACGTATTTTGTTCCAATGTGGCTCTATCCCATCCATATAAGCAGGCGGAGTAGGTTGCCAGCGGGAATTATCATCGGTATTTATAGTAAACTTGGGCATTGTCCTCGTCTGCTTATAATTGTCCTTGTCTAACCAATCTGCAATATGATTGGCAACTTCAAGGCCGTATTCCTTGGAATTATTGAACAAACCACTGTTTTTACTTTCCCAATTGGCGTAAAGACTATCACGGTGCATTTCCATTTTGTCCTCGGAGAAAATAAGGCGCTTGCTCACTTCCATGTGTGCAATCAAGGCAGCCATCTGATAGTTGATGGGCTTGCCCTCTTTCGGTTTTGGGATGGGTGTTAAATCGGTAACCTGCCCTACCAATGACTGATATTCCTTATTGTTCAACGCTACAATTTCATAGGCAGCCACATTGGGATATGCAAAAATTCTACTGGCTACTGGAGGTGAAAAAATATCGTGTATCATCACCTCGGTAACCTTATCAATAGCAGTATGCAACTCTTCGGCAGTTATTTCCACAGGCTCTTCCTTTGTCTGGCAAGAAACCAACACCGTCATTAACACCAATAATCTTAAAAATACTTTCATTATCATTAATTTATAATCCATTGTTATAAGGCATCAGGCTTAATCAGAGTCCTTATCCATTATATTGCGCAGCTGGCAAAGGACAGCTGTTTAGCCCTCCACTATGGTTCCAAGCCATACACCTCCACCTCATTATTGTTATAAGTGACCATCAAAAACGGTTCTTCGGCCAAATATATCATATTGAGGCTTCTAACCGATTTATGCGCTAGGGCCAATCCCGTTTTATTTGCCAAAATTACATCATTTTCATTTTTAATGAGTGCCCCTGAAAAAGAATCTAACCTACCATGGTAAGGTTTTACCCCAAAATAGTTTCCAGCTGCCAAAACTTCGGTTTTTCCATCCCTATCAAAATCGAATTCCAAGAATGCCCTTATAGGAGCAAGTTGCAATTCCCTATTAAAGGGAACAAAGGTATAAACACCTCCATTATTCCTCAGAAATCCGGACTCAAGGGTATTTACCTCCAAAACAGTGCCACTTTTTAAGGCTTCGGCATCCATTACTTCATCAATGGGTTTCCCTGCAAAATCCTTATAACGCGTAAATTTCTTTCTTAAACCCACCATTTGGGCAGCCAACTCATCCAAACCTTCCAAGGGGTAATACTCCCCATCTTTTTCTGTGGCCACTATGGTTTCTGTACTGCCATTTTGATCGAAATCCGAATAGTACATTTTCATGGGATACTCCGCTGAGGCCTTAAATTTTGTATTGCTTCCCCAATTGCCCAGTAGATAATCGTTATCTCCGTCCCCATCAATGTCAAATGGAATTATACACTCCCACAGCCCGTTATAAGAAGCATCCAAAACACTGTCTTCAACGAGTTGGCCCTTTTTATTTTTATAAAATCTGGGTGACATCCATTCCCCAACAACAATTAGGTCCTTGACACCATCATCGTCATAATCGGTCCAAATGGCATCGGTTAGCATTCCAGCTTTGGACAGTTCCTGGTTTTCAACAATAGAGAAAGTCCCCTTGTTGTTTCTTAACAGATAAGAATTGGGAATCTTCCCAAAATCGTTGGTTATGGCATTGTTCCCTACAAAAAGATCAAAATCCCCGTCATTGTCAAAATCACATTCACGGACAACAGCGGCATTTTCAAAGTAATTGGGCAATTCTTTCTTTTTAAAACTGCCTTCCTGTTGCTGATAATAGCTATCTGCCAAAGGGGGCATCTTGTCATAGAAGTCGCCACCTCCGTTAGCAACAAAAACATCATTGAAGCCATCATTATTTAGGTCGGCAATAAGTGCGTTAACCCCCTCTTTTATAGAATCCTTGGCAATATTGGGAAGCCTTTTTTCTGCGTAGGCACTATCTTCTTGGAAAAATATTCTTGAAGGATAGTATTTAGAACCTCCAAAAAAAACATCCTCCCTCCCATCACCGTCCAGATCTCCTATGGCCACAGCCGGACCGCGATCTGAAATTTGATAGGGTATTAATTTTTGCCGATTTATATCCAAATAATTATCTTCTTTATGTCTAAAATTGATACCTAAATTATCCTCTTGCCTTTTAAATAATTTTTGCTCCGTTCCCCTTAGGGCATTATAATCAAAAGGACGGGTATTTTCTGGGGAAACCGTTATTGTTTGATTGGCTGCAACCTCTTTCAAAACCTGAAATGTTTTATTGGGCCATACAATCTTGAGGGAATCTATTATTTGTTTATCCCCAAACCCGAAGTGCACCATAGGTTCCGAGGATGACTGGAATCCCCGTACAGTATACAGTTCCTTGTATTGCATTTTCCCATTCCCATAGGCAAATACCCTGGTCCCAATTCCCAGTTTATTATTTGGGGAATAGTTAAACCTTAGCTTTAGGTAGCTGGCGGTACTATTGGTTTTATTGATATAAAAGGTTGCCGGACTATTTATATTATTGGTAATGAGGTCTAAATCACCGTCATTATCCAGGTCTCCCACGGCAGTGGCTCCTGAAATCAAGGTATCTTTTACCATCCAATTACCAGACATGTCCCTAAACTCCAAATTGCCCCTCCCACTAAATATATAGTTATGGGTTGCCCCGGAGGGCATAAGGTTTAGGGCCTGCTGATCTACAAGTTTGGTATTGTTCAGTTTGTTTCTAATCTTATCATCGGAAGCAAATTTGATAAAATCCAAATCGTTGGGCCTTTTGGGTATTCCGTTGGATATAAAAACATCTTGCTCTCCATCCTGGTCATAGTCACCAAACAGTGCACTCCAGCTCCAGTCCGTTGCAGCTATCCCACTAATAAGTGCCGTTTCTGCATAGGGGGAATTCTGTTTATTTACAAACAACATATTCCTAGAATATTGATAGTGGTAGCCAAAACGTTCTATCCTTAATTTTTGGGTCTGTGTATGATCATCCCCTTCGGAGGATTTAAGTACCTTTTCGTCTTCTGGCAGCATATCCAAAGAGAGCAGGTCGGGCCAACCATCCCCATTGATGTCCGCAACATCATTTCCCATGGAAAACTTACTGATATGCCCAAAAAAACGGCGTAAATCTTCGGTAAAAGTACCATCACCATTGTTTAAATAATAATAGTCGTCTTCATGAAAATCATTGCCCACATAGATATCCGGGTATCCATCTTGGTTAAAATCGGCCACTGCAATGCCAAGTCCGTAGCCATTGGCCCCACCATAGATGCCGGCTTCTTCGCTAACATCAACAAAAAAACCGCCATCATTGCGCAACAATTTATCGCCAGATTGTTGGTCGCGCTCATAACGCACCTCTGCTTTACCGTATGATTGTTGGGTATGTACGGCGTGGTTAAGCAGATACATATCCAGGTCACCGTCCAAATCATAGTCTAGAAACGCTGCGGAACTACTGTAGGTATCAAAATCGAGACCATACTGTGCAGCACTCTCGGTAAACGTATTATCCCCATTATTAATAAAGAGTTCGTTCTGCCCGTAAAAACCATTAATTCCCACCACTGCACAGACATAAATATCCAAAAGACCATCACCATTAACATCTCCCATCACCGCTCCGGTGTTCCAGCTACTATCCCCGGATATCCCTGCCGTTGCGCTAATATCCTTAAACTTCAGGTTGCCTTCATTTAAATACAATCTATTCTTTACTTGATTCCCGGACAGAAAAACATCGGGAAGCCCATCATCATTGATGTCGCCAAGAGCCACCCCACCTCCGTTATAGAAATACAAATAGTCCAAGATATTTAATTCATCGGATTCAGTAATGGTATTCTGAAAACTGACACCGGTTTCATCAGAAGAAGGGTTTATAAAAACTTGGCCTTCCCTACCGGTACAGCCCAAGACAAGAGCCATCACCAAAACATATAAAGAGTACCTATTCATTCAGAGAAAATACTTTTGGTTTGTTGTTGTTAATAGCCGTAATAATAAATCGCTTGCCATCTTTATCCTTTATCTGTTCAATGTGTTTTACCTCATCTTTAATAAAGAAGCCACTCTCGTCATAGTTTTGCCATTCAAAGTCCAAGTTGTCCTTACCTAGTAATATATTGCCATAATTGGCATCTAAACGGGAATACTGAGGCTTAAACTCAAAATTATTGCCTCCCATAATCAGGTCCATGTGACCGTCTTGGTTTATATCGGCACAACTAATACCACATACACAGGACATTTGCACTCTTCCCGGTAATTTTCTTATAGTAAATTTACCCCCTCCCTCATTAATGGCAATGACCGACTCCTGCAATACGGCTTCCTTCACAATGGATCTATCAAAATTTTCACCCGTAAACAACTCTTCAATTGTTTTTTGGGCGTATTCAGATGCCTTTAAGTTTTGTTTTTTTAAGGCTACCATTTGGGTTGTCAATTCCTTTTTTTGATGAATTGGATAGTCTTTTCCATTTATATTTCGGGTTGTAATCTGTTCAATTGTTCCATTATTGTCAAAATCGTTCACCCACATTTTCATTGGATTTTCTTTGGAAGCAGAATAGGGGACATTACTCCCCTGGTTACCCAAAACTAAATCGTAATCCCCATCCTTATCCAAGTCTTCGGCCACCAATGTATTCCACCAACCGGTTAAACTGTCCAAAGTGGTATTTAATTTGGAAAGTCTATTACCGGTATTCCTAAAGACCATGGGACTTCCCCAATCAGAGACCGTTACAAGGTCTTTTTTTCCATCTCCATCCACATCGGCCCATATGGCATCTGTTACCATACCTGCTTTTTTGGTATCATAGGCCAAGCGTTCTGTTGCATCCACAAAAGTTCCGTCCCCCTTATTTTCCAAAAAAAGATGGTCTGGATCCAAGCCGTAATTCCCTACAACACTCCTGGACCCTATAAAGACGTCTACATCCCCATCCCCGTCAAAATCGTTTGGAGCAATGACAGATATATTTTTAAAAGTACTGGGCAAAATTTCCGGTGATGCCGTAAACACTCCCGAACCATTATTGATATATAGTCTGGGACGGTACAACTTTTCCTCACCTACTTGGTTTCCCGCATTGCCCACCATTAAATCTATATCCCCGTCCATATCCGCATCCAAAAAAGCCGCGGCTACATCCTCCAAGCCGGCATCCTTTTCAAAAGCATTTTGTTGGCTCCGAATTAGTTTACCGTTGCCCTTGTGCAGGTACAGCACTCCAGCTTGTTGCGGTCCTCCGCCTATATACACATCTTCGTTTCCATCTCCATTTACATCTGCAACCGCCATGGCCGGCCCTTCCTGTGATAGCATTTTGGATATTAGCCCTTCATAATCAAAATCATTATAATTATTTTCTTTGTGCGCCAGCAATTGGTCATTGTTCAATTCCCTACTCAAGTGATTTTTACCCCCCTGCTGTACAGGACGGTATATCTCTTTGGCTTCCGTATTTTTTAGGGTAAGAAATTGATTGGCCTTGATATTCTCAAATTTTTGGGTACCATCATCAGGCCATAGGACCCGCATGGAATCTATAACCGTATTTTCACCCAAACCAATGGTCATAATATACTCCACAGACGATTGAAACCCACGCGACGGTATTAATTCCTGCACCAAGACCTGGTCATCAATATATAGTCTTACACTGGCACCAATAGAAAACGTATTGTTGCCACTACCTTCAAATTTTAGTTTAAGGTAATTGTGATCTCGCATTTTCTCACTGTTGTTTTCGTAAACAAATGATTCGGTATTCACGTTGTTCACTACAATATCCAGATCGCCATCGTTATCCAGATCGCCATAGGCAGCGCCATTGGACATACTGGGCAGTCCCAGCCCCCAATTGCTGGTTTCATTGGTAAAAGTAATATCACCATTATTTCTATACGCATAATTGGGTTGGGGCTTAATAGGCATTTTGGCTATGATGGAATCTATGGATTCTTTTTCCCCCGTCAGTGCCATCTTTTGAATAATTTCATTGGCAAAGAAATCTACAAAATCCAGGTCGGTTAAATCGTGGTTTATACCATTGGTAATAAAGATATCCCGTAAGCCATCGTTATCCATATCGAACAAAAGTCCGGCCCAGCTCCAATCGGTCTTAGCCACCCCGCTATAGTAAGCTACTTCAGAAAATGTATTGTTGCCATTGTTCAATTGCAGGGTATTCTGAATGTATTGTTGATAGAAGTCCTTGCTCTGTTTTAGTTTAAATACATTATACCCCTCAAACTCCATAACCGATTTCACCCTTTGATCCCCTTCAGGGAGCATATCGGTTATAAAAATATCCGCGTGACCGTCATTGTTGATATCGGCCATATCTATTCCCATGGCAGACAGACTTAAATGCGAGGTCCAACTTTCTATTTCTTCGGTAAAGGTGCCATC
Organism: uncultured Arenibacter sp.; assembly: GCA_963972175.1. Taxonomy (GTDB): domain Bacteria; phylum Bacteroidota; class Bacteroidia; order Flavobacteriales; family Flavobacteriaceae; genus Arenibacter. The sequence continues at coordinate 2,955 of CAXAVP010000168.1, read as the reverse complement.
CCTTTGATTAATGTAAAGGTAATCCCTTTCATAAAAGTCGTTGGAGACATAGATATCGGGATAGCCATCCCCATTTAGATCACTTACCATTACCCCTAAACCAAAGCCTATTAAGCTGCCGTAGATCCCCGCCTCTTCACTCACATCCACAAACTTACCATCGTCATTTCGAAGTAGCATATCGCCTACACCCTTAAAAATATCGGGCACCCCTTCCCAATCCTGTGCCCTTACCTCCCGTTGTTCCGCATACCCAAGACTACTCACAGGAACGTTGCTATTATTTAGAATATATGCATCCAAATCCCCGTCCTTGTCATAGTCAAAAAAAGAGGCATGGGTAGAAAAGCCAGTCTTTGCCAAATTATATTCGGCGGCCTTTTCGGTAAAGGTAAGGTCGCCATTATTTATATAGAGATCATTATCATGGTTGTTCCCTTCCATATTCCCGGCATTGCTAACATAAAGATCCAAATAGCCATCCCCATTGATGTCTACCATGGTTACTCCTGTAGACCAAGGCTTATTGCCTCCAACAGCTGCAGTTTCGGTAATATCCTCAAATGTAAGTCCTCCTTTATTTAGATATAGTTTATTGGAAACCATATTCCCGGTAAGATAAATATCGGGCAGACCATCATTATTAATATCACCAATGGCAACTCCACCGCCATTATAAAAATTCCGATACTTAAAGATGTTGAAATTCTTCTGGTTCACTACCTTATTTACAAAATGGACACCGGTTTTCTCCGGTTTAAGCAATGAAAACAAGGTTTTCTCGTCCTTGGTAATTACCTCCTTTTCTTTTTTGGCAGTACATGATCCCAACAATACCATAGCCATTAAAAAAAGGCATATGCCCATATTTTGTTTCCCCATATATAATCATCATTTTTTACCATAAGTAGCTAGCAAAACCTACCTGCAAAACACCTCTTAAACAACTGCTTATAAATCCATTACAAGACAAAAAACACCACAGCTGTCAATAGGCCTCTCACAGATGGAAATACAAGAATGATGGCTCCTAGCTTACTACAAGCAATATAACTAAAGTTAAAGAAAAAATGAGCGCTTGCCATGTTAATAATTGTTCGGATAACCAGTATTAAATGGCAGATAGATAATTTTTTTGATCACATTTTGTGATAAATCAAGTTTGCTTGCCCAATTTTATAAATAATCCAATATATTTAGCCCCTACAACCAAAAACAGTACACATACAATGCTTGGAATTCTATCTTTCATAGGTTTTACCTCATTAGTTGGTTTAATTGCCTATTTAGCTACCCGAAAAACAGATGAAAGCTCATCCGATGGTTATTTCCTAGGGGGCAGAAGTCTAACTGCCGGGGTAATCGCTGGCTCTTTACTGTTGACCAACCTTTCTACCGAACAAATAGTTGGCCTCAATGGAAGTGCCTATACCGATGGCCTTTCGGTAATGGCATGGGAGACTTTGGCTGCCATTGCCATGGTAGTGACTGCCGTGTTTTTACTACCTAGGTATCTAAAGGGAGGCCTAACCACTATTCCCCAATTTTTGGCAAAAAGGTTTGACGTAACCACAAAGACCATAACCTCTGGACTGTTCTTAACAGGTTATGTGGTGGTGCTTTTACCCGTTATCCTATACTCTGGATCGGTAGCCATAAGTGGTATGTTCAATATACCTGAACTATTGAACGTTTCAGATTCCACTGCCTTGGTGCTTTGTATTTGGGGGATTGGAATAATTGGATCTATTTATGCGGTTTTTGGAGGGTTAAAAGCTGTAGCCGTTTCGGATAGTATCAATGCGGTTGGATTAATTGTTGGAGGGATATTAATCCCCATATTTGGCTTAATGGCCATTGGGGATGGCAATGCACTCAATGGCCTTGATACCCTAATGAGCACCAATCCGGAAAGATTTGACTCCACTGGCGAACCTGGGCAGGAAGTTCCATTTTCTACAATTTTCACAGGAATGATGCTGGTTCAGCTCTTTTATTGGGGAACCAACCAACAAATAATTCAAAGGGCCTTAGGGGCCAAAAATTTGGCAGAGGGTCAAAAAGGCCTGTTACTGGCCTCCTTTTTAAAGATTTTAGGGCCACTGATCCTAGTACTTCCAGGAATGATAGCCTACCACTATTTTGAAGGCGGATTATCTTCCAGTGATTTGGCTTACCCGGAATTGGTAAGGGCCGTATTGCCCAAGCCCTTGGTGGGTTTTTTCGCCGCAGTGCTTTTTGGGGCCATATTGAGTTCCTTTAACAGTGTCCTGAACAGCTCGGTTACCTTGTTTGGAATAGATATATACAAGCAGCATATTAATAAAGAGGCCCCTGAAAAAACAGTGGTCAAATACGGTAAAATATTTGGGATATGTTTGGCCTTGGCCGCTATGTTCATTGCTCCTTTAATTGCCAATGCCGGAAGTTTGTTTAATTATTTACAGGAAATAAACGGAATATACAGTATTCCTATTTTCACCATTATAGTGGTAGGATACCTAACAAAAAGGGTTCCCGCCATAGCTGCCAAAATTGGTATTTTTTCTGGCTCCCTATTATATATTATAAGTCAGTTTTTTCTAAAGGGACAGTTTACCGAAAGAGCCCTGGAAAAGGCCAAAGCCTCTGGTATAACAGATCCTGCCGCCCTAAAATTGGTGGAAGCCGATGCTTATCCCCACTATTTACATATTATGGCAATTTTATTTCTGGCCAATGCTGCAATCATGTTACTTATAGGTAAGTTTTACCCCAGAAAAGAAGCTTTTGAGCTACAATATACCGAACAAGTATCTATTGAACCCTACAAATTTGTAAACCAAGTAGGGTTGGCCATCTGCGCAATTGTAATATGTATTTATGTGTATTTTGCTAAATAAATGCGTTATCCAAAATAAAGAAAAGAGGTCGTCTAAAAACTATTTAGGCGACCTTTTATTTTTCGGTTTTTCT
>CAXAVP010000167.1:0-9722 GCA_963972175.1 uncultured Arenibacter sp. | reverse complement strand
ATTCCGGCCACATCGCCCTCCTGATAATTGAGTTCTTTTATCTTATAGCCATTTTTTTCGCTCCACATCATATACATACGCATCAACATGGATGCCCAATCGCAGCTTTCCGTACCACCGGCACCGGCTGTTATCTGTAATATGGCCGTTAGTTCATCACCCTCGGCCGAGAGCATATTCTTGAATTCCAATTTTTCAATGGCCTCAATGGTCTTCTCGTGATGCTTTTCCACCTCTTCTTCACCCATCTCTCCTTCTTTCTGAAATTCCAGAAAAATTTCCAGATCGGCCACCAAAGCCTTGGTTGCATTGAAATCATCGACCCATTGCTTTTTGGATTGGATCAGTTTCATCTGTGCCTGCGCCTCCTGTGGATTGTCCCAGAAGTTGGGCGCCAGGGTTTTTTCTTCTTCGTTCTCTATCTCTATAAGCTTGGCATCTATGTCAAAGATACCTCCTTAACGCACCAAGGCGATCAATAAGACTCTTGTAATGGTCCGTGGTTATCATAATCAATAATTTTGGCAAAAATAGGATAATAAGGGTGAAAAACTCCCTAAAAATTAGAACTTTTGTAAACAAGGGTTGTAAACCTTAAGAGCTGTTTGTGCCTGATGAATACGGATAATACCCAGTAAGGATATTTGGTGAGATAGGGGCTAGGGTATTGGTTTTTGATGAGCGACATTTGTACCTTGGTCCCAAATTGTGAAGTAGAAAGTCTTTAGGTATTCTTAGGGAAGCAAATTATTTGGATAAAAAAATATTGAAACCGAACTGTTTTAGCGGTTCATTTTATGATACAATTACAATAAGATATGCAGATAAACCTAATTAGCGATACGGTAACCAAACCCTCTCCAGGAATGTTGGAAGCCATGATGACAGCGGAAGTGGGCGATGATGTTTTTAAAAATGACCCTAGTGTAAATAAGTTGGAAGAGAAAGTGGCTGCATTATTTGGTAGGGAAGCCGCCCTGTTCTTCCCTAGTGGCACCATGGCCAACCAAACGGCCATTAAGCTGCATACCCAACCCGGGGAGCAATTAATTTGCGATAAGTACGCGCATGTCTATAATTATGAAGGGGGCGGAATTAGTTTTAACAGTGGGGTTTCCTGTAGGTTGGTTGATGGGCACAGGGGGATGATGACAGCGGCCCAAGTAGAGGAGGCTATCAACCCGCCCGATTTTTATCACAGTCCACTTACTTCCTTGGTGTGTATTGAAAATACTACCAACAAAGGGGGCGGTGCCTGTTGGGATATGGAGGAGCTAAAGCGCATAAAAGAGGTATGCGACCAACACCATCTAAAATATCATTTGGATGGTGCCCGCTTGTGGAATGCCTTGGTAGCCAAAAATGAATCCCCAAAGCAATATGGCAATTTGTTCCATACCATTAGTGTGTGTCTAAGCAAAGGTTTGGGCTGCCCAATAGGGTCTGTGTTAATAGGGGACAAGGAAACTATTCAGAAGGCTTTGCGGGTAAGAAAGGTTTTTGGAGGAGGGATGAGACAGGCAGGGTACCTTGCGGCAGCAGGTATCTATGCATTGGACAATCAGCTGCAAAGGTTGGAAGAGGACCACAACCGGGCAAAGGAGATAGGCCAGGCCTTACAGGCATTGGCTTATGTAAAAAAAGTAGAACCCATTGAGACCAATATTGTAATTTTTGAAATAGATCAGTCACAAACTACGACCGACATATTCCTTAAAAAACTGGAAGAGAAGAATATTCAGATCATTGGTATGGGGCAGGGCAAGTTGCGAATGGTTACCCATATGGATTATACAGAGGCGATGCACCAAAGGTTTATGGATATTTTGGGGGATTTATAGGCCAATGGCATCGGGTAATAGGGAGATGCTTGTCTTTAGGTTTTTTATGCCGTTTTCCATACCCGCTTCAGAGCTGTATAATTGTGAAGTTCCAATAATATTCCCATCCTTGTCCTTTAAGATGAAAAGGAATTTTCCGTCATAGTTTGTTTTGCGCTCAAAAACTGTGGATTGGGAAATCAGATTTTTTAGATTGGAGATGGTATGGTCCATTGCAGTCCTACTGGAATATGCTACACTGTTCAGAATGGTCTGTCCGCTTTCCGATTGCAGACTAAAGGTGAATAATTTATCCGATTCCTGATTAATTTTTAGCATGTCCGATGGCAACTTTTTTTAAAGTTACACAAAATATATGAATCTGTAATTTGGATGGAATAAATTAATATTAGTTTAATATTTTCTTTTTTCCGTGTCGATTTTATTGGATATATCCGCAGCATGTGTAGATGATGCGATGGTAAGTTACAATATTAGTTCTTATTAGCACAACTAACTGGTGTAGGTATATTTTTTATAAAATAGAAACGGGTTGGTCGGAGCTTTCTGCTAGTTCAATACTAAAAGAAAAAGGCACAGTAAAGTATTTTAGATAGGTGCTTTGCTGTGCCCTTCCTTAGGGGTTGCTAGTTGTTATTCGTCTAATTTTGGCAGACCAAAAGTGTCTACTACATAATCTATGTCTTTATCGCCCCTACCACTTAAGTTGATCAAAATAGATGATTGGGGGTTCTGCTGAGCCAGTTTAATGCCATAGGCTACAGCGTGCGCACTTTCCAAGGCGGGTATTATACCTTCTAGGCGACTTAGTTCATAAAAGGCGTCTACTGTTTCTTGGTCAGAGACTACATCATAGGTAACCTTGCCCATATCTTTCAGCATACTGTGTTCAGGACCTACACCAGGGTAATCCAGTCCACTGGCAACGGAATGGACGGCTCCCGGTTCACCCTTGTCATCTTTTAACATATAGCATTTAAAGCCATGTATCACTCCGGGGCTTCCCAGGGTCATAGTGGCGGCGTGTTCGCCATACTCCATAGACCTGCCGCCTGGTTCTACACCGTACAAGGTGCATTCGGCATCATCCATAAAGGCGGAGAAGATGCCCATGGCATTACTCCCGCCTCCTACGCAGGCAACCACCTTATCGGGCAATTCCCCTGTCATTTCAAAAAATTGATCCTTGGCTTCAATGCCAACAACCCGTTGAAAATCGCGTACCATCATAGGAAAGGGATGTGGGCCTACGACCGATCCAATACAGTAGATGGTGTTTACAGGGTCTTTCAAATAAGCTTCAAAGGCCGAGTCAACAGCCTCTTTCAATGTTTTTAAACCATGGGAAACCGGAACCACCTTGGCACCCAATATTTTCATTCTAACCACATTGGGGTGTTCTTTGGCAATGTCTACCTCTCCCATATGGATTTCACATTCCAATCCAAAATATGCGGCCGCTGTGGCCAAGGCCACTCCGTGTTGTCCTGCGCCCGTTTCGGCAATCAATTTCTTTTTTCCGAGGTGTTTTGCCAAAAGGGCCTCGCCCATACAGTGGTTAAGTTTATGTGCTCCGGTATGGTTTAGGTCCTCCCGTTTTAGGTAGATCCTTCCGCCGTATTTTTCGGATAGCCTATTACAGTAGTAAACAGGGGTAGGTCGCCCTTGGTAATGCTTGCGTATACTTCTGAGCTCGGATATAAAATTGTGCGATTTACTTATGGAGAAATAAGCATCGGTTATTTTTTTCATTTCCGCCTCTAATACTGGGGGGATAAAGGCGCCTCCATATTCCTTAAAGAAACCGTTCTGGTCTGGATACTTTTTAAAATAATTTTCGGTCATAATAAATGTTATGTATGTGTATTGATATTAAAAAATAGGGCACTGTGATATAGCCCGTACAAGTATAATAAATTATTGGTTGAGTTGGGGGCTTTTTCGTGGATACAGGTATGTGTGGCACATTGGAATGTGGCCAGAAATAGTTGTGGCAATAGTTGCCACAATTTTAAAATTGTGGTCCGTGGTTTAGAAAACAGTTAGATGGGGGATATTACAATTTGCTGTTTTTCCTAAGGAAATCCAAATACCTGTCAACATCCGATTTGGAACCATAGCCAGATAGGGAGGCAATTTCTTTTTCATTGCTGCCTACCAGACTGATAAAAGGGAAAATCCCCTTTTTGTTCCATTGTTTCAATAATTCCTTGTTCTGCGAAAATTCACCGGGGCTGAGGCGTTCTTTTTTTCTGGGAAGATCTACATACAGCAAAACATAGTCCTTGGCCACTTCCTTAAATTGATCTGTCTCGAACAAGTCTTTTTTTAAGGCTTTACAGGGTGAGCACCAATCGCTTCCAGTAAAGTACATTAGGATGTTGCTGTTGTTTTTTTTCGCTATTTCACGGGCGTTGTCGTAATCGGTCAGCCAATCCACCTCTGAGGCTGTGCTGCTATTCTGTTGTGCGCAGACCAATACAGGTAAGAAAGCCAATAGGAACAAATACTTCATTATCGAAATTTTTTAAATGATTGGCATAAACTTAATCATTTTCCTCGATAATCGAGATTTATATGCTCCGACGCCTGCCTGTCCATTCCGTTCAGGCGGGCGTCGAAATCCAAAAAAAAGGGACCTTTTAATGCCTCGAGCGCCTGCCTTTGTCCTACAGACAGGCTTGTCCCGAGGTAATTTACTTTAAAAAGGAATCCATTCCTGGAATATTGGGCATGCCTTCCTTGGCTACGGCCGCCAATTCGTTTTCGTTAATAGTGGTCGCCTTTTCAATGGCCTTGTTAAGGGTTAGGATCAAATAGTCCTCTAGCTGTTCCTTGTCGCTCAATAGGCTGTCGTCCAGCTCGATGGCTTTAATGGTTCTATTTGCGGTAATGCTAACCTTTAACAAGTTGTCCGGTGATTGTTCTTCAACAATAACGGTATTTAAACGTTCTTTGGTGGCTTTTACTTTTTCTTGGGTTTCCTTAAGTTTTCCCAACATACCCATCATATCTCCAAACATAGTATTGCAATTAATCGTTTTGTGGTAAAATTAACAAATTGAGTTGGTTTATAAGCAACAATAGTAGCAGTATTCAAAAATAATAGGATAGGAATGGAGTTAGAGCAAGTATCCCATTGAGTGGAAGGGGCAGACACAAAATTTTTGGTTGTGGCAACTGTTTTAATTTGTTGTTAAAGATTGTATTTAGGTAGCTGAGTCTTAATTAAATATTACTTTTGCGCATTCTTATTAATTAATAGTTACTCATGCAAAGGGAAGTAAAAACGCCAAGTGCCAAAAAAATAGCAAAGCAATTGATAAAGCACGGGGATGTTAGAATAGATGATTATTACTGGTTAAACGATAGGGAAAACCCGGAGGTCATATCCTATTTGCAGGAGGAAAACGATTATTACGAGGCACTTACCGCCCATACCAATGATTTAAAGGAAAGCCTATTCCAGGAAATGAGGGCTAGGATAAAGGAAGATGATACTTCTGTACCTTACAAATACAATGGATATTGGTATGCTACCCGTTATGAGTTGGGGAAAGAATATCCCATATTCACCAGACGGTTTGGGGAGGAAGATGCGGAAGAGGAGATCATGTTCAACTGTAATATTATGGCAGAGGGCTTTGATTATTTTAATTTGGGAGGGCTTGCGGTAAGCCCCAATAATGAATTGGCCGCTTTTTCTGTAGACACGGTTTCCAGAAGACAATATACCTTACAGGTTAAGAATTTACGCAGTGGGGAAGTGTACTCGGACAAAATAGAAAACACCACTGGAAGTGCGGTTTGGGCCAATGACAACAAAACTCTTTTCTACACTAAGAAAGATCCGGTAACCCTTCGTTCCAACAATATTTATAAGCATATACTGGGAACTTCCCCGGAAGAGGATCAATTGGTCTTTCATGAAGAGGACGAGACCTTTACCACTTTTGTATACAAAACTAAATCAAGGGAGTTTATTGTCATAGGTTCTTCCAGTACCTTGACCTCCGAATATCAGATATTAAGGGCAGATGAGCCTAATGGTCAGTTCCAGTTATTCTCCAAAAGAGAGCGTGGTTTGGAATATTCCATAGCGCATTACAATAACAATTTTTATATACTGACCAATAGGGATGGAGCCACTAATTTTAAATTGATGACAACCCCCGAGGACAAGACCGAATCCAAGAATTGGGTAGATTTTATACCCCATAGGGAAGAGGTATTATTGGAAGATATAGAGATGTTCCATGATTATTATGTGCTCTCCGAGCGGGAAAATGGTCTTAACCAATTAAAAATTGTTCGTTGGGATACAGGGGAGGGCTATTACCTTCCTTTTGACAACGAGACCTATACGGCCTATGTGGGTACCAATCCGGACTTTGATACGGAAATCCTACGGTACGGCTATAATTCACTGACTACTCCCAGCTCAGTAATAGATTTTAATATGCGGACCAAGACGAAGGAAGTAAAAAAGGAACAAGAGGTGTTGGGAGGCAACTTTCATAAGGAAAATTATATTTCTGAAAGAGTTTGGGCCACAGCCCGGGACGGTAAAAAAATACCTATTTCCCTTGTGTACCACAAGGATACCCAATTGGATGGCAGTAGTCCCTTGCTGCAATATGCCTACGGTTCTTATGGGCATACTATAGATCCTTATTTCTCATCTGTGCGACTAAGTTTATTGGATCGAGGCTTTATTTATGCTATTGCCCACGTTAGGGGAGGGGAATACCTTGGGAGAAAATGGTATGAGGAAGGAAGGTTGCTCTACAAAAAAAATACGTTTACCGATTTTATTGATTGTTCCAAATTTTTGATTGAACATAAATATACGGTAGCAGGGCACTTATACGCTTCCGGCGGGTCTGCCGGGGGCTTATTGATGGGTGCTGTAATTAATCTATCTCCTGAAATTTATAACGGCGTTATAGCAGCCGTACCGTTTGTAGATGTGCTAACCACCATGTTGGATGATACCATTCCGTTGACCACGGGGGAGTATGACGAATGGGGCAATCCCAATGAAAAGGAGTATTATGCTTATATGAAGTCATATTCACCCTATGATAATGTAACAGCTAAAAAGCATCCCAATATACTGGTTGTTACTGGTTTACATGATTCCCAAGTGCAATATTTTGAGCCCGCCAAATGGGTGGCGAAACTTAGGGAGTATAAAAAAGATGATAATTTACTGCTTTTCAATATCAATATGGATGCAGGTCATGGCGGTGCCTCAGGGCGTTTTGAGGCCCTTCGGGAAGTGGCCAAAGAATACGCATTTTTATTAGATTTAGAGCATAAAATTCGATAATCAAAAAAAAAGACTAATTTTGTCCTGATCTTATTGGTGTAATTTTAGTGTATCAATAAGGTCTAAACCTAGAAACTGTTTATGGAACATAAGATCAATGCTTATAACAATCTCCTTGAGCTTGTAGGAAACACTCCATTAATCAAACTAAATAAAATAGCCAACTCATTAAAAGGAAACTTTTACGCAAAGGTAGAAGGCTTTAATCCAGGACATTCTTCCAAAGACCGTATTGCTCTTTATATAATAGAAGAAGCAGAACGAACGGGAATACTAAAAAAAGGGAGCACCATAATAGAGACTACCTCGGGAAATACGGGATTTAGCATTGCTATGATCAGTATTATAAAGGGGTACGACTGCATACTGGCAGTAAGTTCAAAATCTTCCAAAGATAAAATAGATATGCTAAGGTCTATGGGCGCCAAGGTATATGTATGTCCTGCCCATGTGAGTCCCGATGATCCAAGATCTTATTACGAAGTAGCCAAGAGACTGCATGAAGAAACCGAAGGCTCCATTTACATAAATCAATATTTTAACCAATTGAATGCTGAGGCCCATTACCATACTACAGGGCCGGAAATCTGGAAGCAGACCAATGGACATATTACGCATTTGGTTGCCTGTAGCGGAACCGGAGGGACTATTTCTGGAACAGCTAAATATCTAAAGGAACAAAATCCGGATATCCGTGTTATTGGAGTGGATGCATTTGGTTCCGTACTAAAAAAATATCATGAAACAGGGGAATTGGATACCAAGGAAATCTACCCTTATCGTATAGAGGGACTTGGTAAAAACTTGATCCCTACCGCTACCAATTTCAAGGTAATAGACGAATTTATTAAGGTAACAGATGAGGAGAGTGCCCATACAGCAAGGGAAATTTCCAAAACTGAAGGCATTTTTGCAGGGTATACCAGCGGAGCGGTAATGCAGGCGGTAAGGCAGTTGAGCGCCATGGGGGAATTTAAGGAAAATAGTAATGTTATCATGATTTTTCCGGACCACGGTTCCCGATATATGAGTAAGATATATAGTGATCAGTGGATGAACGATCAAGGTTTCTTTGATAGTAAAAATGTAGAAGAACCACAGAAAATAGAATTCGTAAAATAGTAAAGTGAAAAGTATATGTTTTTAACAATATGGAAAGCAACGATAAGTAAGTCGTTGCTTTTTATGGCTTAAAATAGTTGTGTATGCTTATTAAAAATATATACTTTTGCAAAATTAATCAACGTAGGATAGATGAGAGATTTATTTGACAGAATTATCGAAAATAAAGGTCCATTAGGAAAATGGGCATCCCAAGCAGAAGGGTATTTTGTATTCCCTAAATTGGAGGGGCCTATATCCAATAGGATGAAGTTTCAGGGAAAGGAAGTAATTACCTGGAGTATTAATGACTACCTAGGGCTTGCCAATCTGCCAGAAGTTAAAAAAGTAGATGGTGAGGCGGCGTTGGAATATGGGGCAGCCTTCCCAATGGGGGCTAGGATGATGAGTGGACATACAGAATTCCATGAGCAATTGGAGCAGGAGCTTGCAGCTTTTGTACAAAAAGAATCTGCCTATTTGTTGAATTTTGGTTACCAGGGTATGGTTTCGGCCATCGACGCCCTTGTTTCCAAAGATGATATTATAGTGTATGATGTTGATTCCCATGCTTGTATTATTGATGGGGTTCGACTGCATATGGGTAAGCGTTTTACCTTTAAACACAATGATATTGGTAGTTTGGAGAAAAACCTTGATCGCGCCGTGAAATTGGCCGAGCAAACCGGAGGTGGTATATTGGTTATCTCTGAAGGTGTTTTTGGAATGCGTGGGGAGCAAGGTAAGTTGAAGGAGATTGTTGCCTTGAAAAAAAAGTATAAGTTTAGATTGTTCGTGGACGATGCCCATGGTTTTGGTACTCTTGGAAAAACAGGAGCCGGAACAGGGGAAGAGCAGGGAATTCAGGATGAAATAGATGTTTATTTTGCGACTTTTGCGAAATCTATGGCAGGTATCGGAGCTTTCTTGGCTGCGGACGAAGAGATCATAGATTATCTTAAGTATAATTTGCGCTCCCAGATGTTTGCCAAATCATTGCCAATGATTTATGTAAAAGGGGCCTTAAAAAGATTGGAAATGTTGCGTACCCAACCAGAGCTTAAAGCAAAACTTTGGGAGAACGTAAACGCTTTGCAAAATGGACTTAAGGAAAGAGGTTTTGATATAGGGACTACTACCAGTTGTGTAACACCTGTGTATTTAAATGGTAGTATTCCGGAAGCGATGGCCTTGGTGAAAGATCTTAGGGAAAACTTTGGGATATTCTGTTCTATTGTGGTGTATCCGGTAATACCTAAAGGATTGATCCTGTTGAGGATGATCCCAACGGCAACCCACACCCTACAAGACGTTTCGGAGACCCTGGAGGCTTTTTCTGTTATACGCGAGCGATTGCAAAATGGAACGTACAAAAGACTGTCTGCCGCTGTAGCTGCTGCTATGGGCGAGTAGTAAGAGGAAAATAACATAAAAAAAATGGCTTGCTT
>CAXAVP010000166.1:0-9724 GCA_963972175.1 uncultured Arenibacter sp. | reverse complement strand
AAAAAAATACATATCCGATTAATAATTTCTATTAACGGTCGCAAAATCATCTATTAATGAGTACAGTATTCCATGGCGATATAGCTATAACAGGAGGAAATGCCAAAGCATTGGTTTCCTTTGGTTCGTCCAAAAAAACAGATTCCAAAGTTTCCACGGTTCAATTATACACGGAGGACTATACAGGAAAGATAGCGAGCTGGGGAACCAACAACGACTATCCGCAGAAGTTATTGGCCAAGATCCGTAAAAACAGTGCGGCCTTATCCGGGTTGCGTGTATCACGGAAAGCGCACTATGGTTCTGGTTTTATACTTTATTCTGAAAATCACGACTCCGGGAAAAGGGTTGTGGAGCAGAAATGCCTTCACCAGTATCCAGATATAAATACCTTCTTTAAGCGTAACCAGATGAAGCGTTTCCATAAGGAAACCATCACGGATCTGGAGTACTTTGCCATTGCGTTCCCTGAGTATGTTCTAAGTAATGATTTCTCTAAGATAAACAGGGTTAAGAGACAAAAGACTGCAGAGTGTCGATTTGAGCTAATGGATGAAAATACGGGCTTCATTAAGAATGTATTTATATCTTCTAAATGGGGATTGGATCCGTCCTTAAAATCTAAATATGTGGCCAAAGTGCCATTAATAGATAGTTACTGGTCCGCAGAAGAAGTAAAGGAGCATTGTAAGAAGCACAAAATACGCAACTTTATACGTCCAATTTTCTACCCTTTGGTAGATGAGGGCTATTACCCTAAGGCCGAGTGGCAATCTGTGGAAAATAGCGGTTGGTTAGATATTGCCAACAGTATCCCCAAATTCAAAAAAGCGTTTCTGGAAAACCAACTTAATATTAAGTTTTTAATAGAGGTTTCCGAGGAGTATTTTGACCGAAAGTATAAAGAAGACTGGAAAACCTTTACCCCTGAAAAACGGCAAGAAATAAGAACTGAATTTGTAGAGGAACTGGACTCAACCCTCCGAGATTCTGACAATGCTGGAAAAAGCATCATGTCAATTGTTTACAAGGATGACAATGGACAGCCTTTGCCAGGTCTCAAAATTACTGCCGTGGACAACAAGCTTAAGGATGGCGCTTACTTGGACGATACGTCTGCAGGTAACCAAGAGATTTTAACTGCAATTGGTGTGGATCCTTCTTTAATTGGAGCCGGTATACCAGGGGGAAAATTGGGTGCAGGTTCCGGATCAGATAAGCGGGAAGCTTGGTTTATTCTGTCCGCCCTTATGAAAACTAACAGAGATACTACTTTGGAGCCGTTCGAGTTCATCCAAGATTATAACGGTTGGGATGATTCATTGTCCGGGGCCTTTGAGGACACCATACTTACCACATTGGATGCCAACCCCACCGGAACCCAAAAAGCAGCACAGATATGATCATAAATGATACTGAAACCCTTAGGGAGTACTTATCCGTTAATGGCACCATAGATATAGACAATCTTAAGCCATCCCTGCGTAAAGCGGAACGCAACTATTTAAAACCATTAATTGGCACGGCTCAACTGGCAGTCTTTGAGGCAGAAGTGACAGACCCTATAATAAAGGGGGCCCTGGAATTAGCGCAGGAAGCCGTGGCCAATTTTGCTTTTTACCTATACATGCCCATTGGAGCTGTACAGGTAAGTGATAATGGCCTTTACACTGTAGAGAGTGACCAGACCAAAACAGCCACGGACAAGCAGTTTAAGGAACTGCAGCGCTCCATGTTGCGGGGCGGTCATGAAGCCCTGGATAGTCTTTTGGCCTATATGGAAGAGAATGCTACTAATTTTGGCCCATGGACATCATCCAGCAGCTATACTGTGTACAAAGACCTGCTTATTACGGATACTGCAACCTTTAACACGTATTACCATATTTTCAAAAGCCGTCAAACCTTCCTTGCCCTGCGCCCTAATATCAGGGTGGTGGAAGACCAATTTGTTAAACCAGTTATTGGCGATGAACTTCTGAAGGCGTTAAAAACTGATCAGACAGAAGATGTCAGGAAAGAAGTAAAAAAAATATTGCAGCAGTCCATTGTGGCATTCACGGTCATGAAGACGGTTTACAACGGTCTTTTTGTTATGGATGCTTCCGGGATGCACATGAGGTTTGATGTGTTGCCGTATGAAACCACGACAACCAACATAAATCTAAAGGTGAACGACTTCCTAGTGCATACCAATAAGACTAAACAGGCAGAGGGAGAGGAATATTTAAAAAAGGCATTGGAAGTAATACAGGCCAATCCATCAGATTTTGAAGAGTACACAGCTCCGGAAGTAGTAAAATTGGAACCCTTGATAAAGACTAAGGGTCTGGTGGGCATGTAAAATATGTCCTATTTTAAAAATTCAAGCTGGCCGAATTTAGCACTATGATAAATATTTACAGCGTACGTCCACAATTAATTACATGTAATCCTGGAGATGACTCTGATCTCGAAGACATTCATATTGCACAAATTGAATTAAACCGACTAAAAATAACAGAATTAAGTTTAGGGAAATCTGATGTGGGCCATAATCACGACAACTTATACCAATCTGTTGTAGAAAAAGGTGCTGCGGATGGTTACGCCCCGTTAAACGGATCTGCAAAAATAGACGCTTCTTTTTTGCCGTCATACGTTGACGATGTCCTAGAATTTGCCGATCTCGCATCTTTTCCTGATCCTGGGGAAACCGGGAAAATTTACATTGCTATCGATACAAATTCAATTTATCGCTGGTCGGGATCTTCTTACGTTGCGGTTTCTTCGGGCGAGTCGGTCGCCTGGGTGAGTATTACAGGAAAGCCGACAACTATTGCGGGTTATGGTATTACCGATTTCAATTCACTTGGTGATGCTAGATGGTTAGGTATTGCTGATAAAGCAGCAGATTCAAATTTACTTGACGGAGTAGATGGAAATCTATATCAAAGAAGGTATTACGATTTATCTCAAATAGGTATAGCAAAAGGTTCTGAGACAATGGACTCTATTTTTGCAGCACTACCCACTAACTCTGAAATAATCTACTCAGTAGAAGATAATAGTTTTAACACAGGAATTTATGCAGTTTCTAGAGGAGTGGTGAGAATCACTAAAAGTGATAACTATGGATTTGCAACATGTCAAGCAAGAGATGGAGATGGATACTATGAAGGCAGATATAGTTCGTCGGGTAACTTTGTATCTTGGAAGGAGTTAGCTAAAATGAATACTACAAATTCAGGCGACTTCACAGTTACAGGTAATCTTTCCGCAAATAACTTTTACACTCCGATAGATGGTTATGTATACTCTTTTGAGGGAGGGGCATTCGGTCAAGTTAGAGCGGGGCTTAGATTAAGAGGCAGTAACCATAGTATTGAATTCTTGACCAACCAAACCGTAAGGGGTAGTATTGATGGTTCCGGTAATATGGTTATAAATGGTACTGTGACCGCCAAGGGAGTAACATCTTTTAAGGGAGTGGGTACAGGTTCAGGCAATAGTAATATTACTTTATTAGGATTTTATGAATCCGATGGTTCGACAAGACAAGGATGGATAGGATTCGGGTCTGGATCACATTCTGATTTACAAATATCTAGCGACATAAATGGCAAATCTTTGAAAATAGAAGCTGGCGGCAATCTATCGTACAACGGCAGTATTCACGCTGTTTCCTTTTTTGAAAGTTCGGACAAGAAATTAAAAACCAAAATTAAGAAAGTTAGCGCCTCGATATTTTCTTTTGAGTTCAAGAGCGAACCAGGCGTCAAAAGATATGGGGCTATTGCCCAGGAAACCGAGAAAACAAACCCGGAATTAGTCAGCACAAGCGACGACGGTTTCAAGTCCGTCAATATGATCGACTTTTTGTCTTTGAAGTTTGCAGATATGGAAAACACGATCCAAAGCCAAGAGAAGCGGATCCAAAACCTAGAGGGGGCAATCGAAAAACTTTTAAAATCATTTTAATAAATGAAAAGAATTTTAACATCACTATTAATTTTTGCAGTCCTAAGCTGCACAAAAGATGATTTAAGTCCTATATACGAGAAACCAGTATTAACAAGTAAAAAAAGCGAAAATATGGCAAGGATAGCAGGCCATTTGATAACGTGGGATGATATTTCTGACATGGTAAATATTGAGGGGTACACTCCAAAACACCAAAGTACTGTAAGTGGCAAAAAGTGCTTAACTAGATCAGAAATAGAAGCTTATATATATTGCTCTATCGATGGTAGTTACGCAAGCAACCAACTAGTAAAATATAGCGCAATATCCAAAGGTATTCAATTATCCCCAACAAGTGCATCGTTTAACTCTAACTCGGGTAGTGAGTCAATTACGTTAACATCACCGGCCACATGGACAATAGAATCTAAAAGTTCGTGGGTGTCAACAAGTCCTACAGGAGGTAGTGGTAATTCGGCGGTTACAATAAGCGTTACAACTAACTCGGGTTCGGCTCGGTCTGGATATATTAATTTTAAATTAATCTCGTCCGGTCAGATAGCAACCTTGGACGTTTACCAAAGTTCGCCCGCCAGTAGTGGCAACGAAATAACCGTTTCTGCTTATCCGGATTTTGTCGGTGATGGTGAGGGGATTGTATGTGGTTCTTATAGTTCTGGGGATACTATAACGGCTTATATTCCTAGTGGACAAGTATTTGAAACGGCGACAGGAATATACAACGACGCTGGGAACTCCTCGCCGGCCAGTGCTGGTTGGTATAGTAACGGAACGGTAAAAAGGCACTGGACCGGAAGCGTATTTGATGAAACCTCGAATTGCCAATAAAATGAAACAATCTAAAAAATGCGAGGACCACTTAATAATGTCCAAAGGATGGATATCGGCTCCGTATATTGACGGTAGCAGAGTTGCTACTATCGGCTTTGGTAAAAAAACCAAGTCTAGAACGATAAGGCTGCAATCAAAATAAGTACTAATAATGAACACAAAAACCACCACCATAGCCGCAACCTTCTCAATCGGAGCCATGTTATCAGAACTCATTTCCCATTTTTTGGACAATAAGTACCAATTTGTGGCCATTGCGGCCGTGGTAATATTGGACTCTCTATTTGGAATGGCTAAGGCCCTGTTCCTTAAAAATTTTGAAACCCAAAAAACATTTAAATCGGTGTACAGATTGGTGGGGTTTTGGTTTTTGTTGGCCACCGTGCTATTAATAGAAAAAGGGTTCCCCTTTGCCAGCTTCTTAAGTGAAGCCATTCTATTGCCAATCATCCTGTTCCAGGTGATCAGTATTATTAAGAACATGAACATAGTGGGGCTTATATCTAATGAGACGGTTACCAGAATGTTGGCGAATATTGACAAGCATAAAACTGACAAGTAACAATGGAAGTAAAAGCAAAATTATTAAGATTGGTACAGGATCCGGTGCAGACCCTTGGGGAAATGTTTTTCTATAAAGGCCTGGACAAAATATTTGAATGTAAGATTCTGGAATTGCCGGACAGGGACAATAAAAAAAGGATAAGCCGTATAAATAGTGGTACTTACCATGTTGTAAGGCGGCAAAGCCCAAAATATGGTCATCATTTCCACGTCTTGGACGTAGAGGGCCGTACCTTAATACTTATCCATCTAGGTAATTACTACACAGATACCAAAGGTTGCCTTTTGGCCGGATCCAGTTTTTCAGATATCAATAAGGATGGGCATAGGGACGTGGTGAGTAGTAGGAATACCATGAATAAAATGTTGCAAGCAGTTCCTGAGGAATTTGAATTAACCATTATAGATGAATAAATGATCAACTGGAAGAACACAGCAGAGAATTTGGGTATTATGATCTTGGCGGCCACTTTTGGCCTTATTGCCGGGTATCTTATTTCTATCCAATCTGCAGAGCGCATGTTGGAACAGCAAAAGGAAATCATTGAGCTGGCCATCCGTAAGGAGACCACCAATATCACCAACTCGGTAACTACGGAAATCCGCAAGATAAAAGGGAAAAAAACGGATCCGGTCAATATCAACATAGATCCTAATTATAATAGTGAAATACAGCAATCCCAAGCCACGGATTCCACACCTGTCGCAAAAAGTAAAGGCCCTGGCTTTTTTAACCGCCTCTTTGGAAAAAATAAGGAATAATGGCAATACAGTTAAGCATACCGCAAAAGTGGAACGACCTTAATCCGCGTCAAATTAAAAAGTTGGCGTGGCTCTTTGGTACAGAGAAGTCTCCCAAAAAAATAGACCTTCTTATTTTCTTTATTTTAGTAGATATGCGTTGGTGGCAGTTGCGCAAGTACCGCAAGGTTCACAAGATTATTAAGTTGGTAGGCATCACCGAGCTTAAGGAACATTATACCTGGATATATGAGAAAACAGATCTTACCACCTTTATCCCCATAAAAAAAATTAAAGGCAAAAGAATGCATCCACCTGCAGACAGAATCTCCAATTTAATCATAGATGAATTTGCCCATGCAGATGATCTGGCAATTGGCTTTCATAACACCAAGGACTTGGAATATCTGCATTATTTGGCGGCCGTGCTGTACAGGGAACTGGGACCGGATAAAAAGCGTGTTCCTTTCTGCAAGGAAGAGTTGGACCAGCGTGCAAAATGGTTCAAAAAATTATCCCCAAAAACTTTACTGGCCATATATCTCTGTTACCAGGGTAACCGTGATAATTTGGTGAACATGCACCCCATAGTATTTCCAAAACCAAAGAATCCAGAAAATGTAAAAAGGAAAGTAAGGAGCAGCGGATTGGGGAAATTAATACTTTCTTTTTCCGGGGGTAAGTTTGGTACATACAATGAGACCAAAAACACCAACGCCTACACTTTTTTTAACGAGTTTGAAGAGCAATTAAAGAACCAGAAAAAACAACCAAAGCATGCCTAGAATTTCATTGTTGGATATAGTTGGATACTTAGAAGGCTTGGCCAGCGCCCATGTGGACATTAAGTCTGCATACCGTTGGAACGTGTCCGAGTTTACAGGTAAAATGCGCAAGGGCGTGGAGCTTCCCGTTATGCTTATAGATGCTGTGGAGACTCAGGGAATGGGTGATAAAGCCAAGCGGTTCCATGCTAATGTCACAGCATTTACCATTTTGGACAAACCAAACACCAAAACAGGCGGGATGGATGAGTACGAAGCACAGAACCAAGTGCTGGATGCATGCCAGCAAATATGTTTTGATGTGGAAGACCGTATTCTTTTCACCGCTAGTTTAACCAAGGATGACAACAACGCAAAAAATTGGTTGTATGGCTTAGTAGATGAGGACAGCTTTCACCATGTAAAGGTAGGACCAATATTTGTAGACGGCCTATATGGTTACCGTTGCGAGGTCACCTTAAAAAACCAAGTCCCTACCCTTCCGGACGCTTCTAAGTGGCAAGATTTGTAGTATTTTTTGTTTTAATATCATTAAATCGTCATATAAAAATATTTTTTATATATTTGTCATGCAGACATAAGATAAATATCATGATTCCAAAAAACATTTTTAACCATAAAGCCTATAAGAGAGAGATAGGGGAAGCCTTCTCACATTCTTCGATTTATCGTTTTGTGTCTGCAGCTCTTATAGGTATTTTTAAAACTCATAGTTATGCAGACACAAAACGAGAATTTAAACGAAGAACAGCAGGCAATTGCCTTGCTTAAAAGTCTACTTCAGAAAAAAGATGCTGATGAAATTCGGGAAGATTTAAATAAAATCTTTTACGGATATGTTTCTTCAGAAGTTTCAGATCATCACAAAGAGCGCAATTTCACTTGTAGTACGTATTTGGATTTAGTGGCCTTTTTTACCAAAATATCCAATCTTAGTAGAATTAACCGGTGGACAAATTAAAAGCTTAAATAAATCTGTAACTTTAAAAATAAAACATCATGAGTACACAAACCATTGTAGTTAACGAAAAAGAAATCCTAATTGTAAATAAAGGTGGGGAAAAATTTGTAGCAATAAAGCCAATTTGCACAGCTCTTGGAGTTGACTATACTAGGCAATTAAAAAAGATTAAAGAAGATGAAATTCTATCTCCAGTTGTGGCCCTGAGGTCTACAACTGGAGCTGATGGAAAAGAGTATAAAATGCAAGTTTTACCTCTTAAATACATTTTTGGGTGGCTCTTCACCATTAGCCCTAAAAATGTAAGTCCAGAGGCTAGGGATGGGTTAATTAGGTATAAAAAGCTATGTTATGATGCCCTATTTGATATTTTCACTAAAAGAACTGCTATTCTTAAAGAGAAAACAGATTATCAAATTGAAATTGAAAAACTGGAAAAGGAACTGGAATCTGATGAGCGTTATATTAAGATCCAAGATTTAAAGAAAAATATAAAGACGGCATCACAAAGATTAAATGCCTTGGATAAAAATGTAGTTAATGATCAGTTAGATTTATTCAAAAAAGAATAAGTGATTTATTAATATATAACTAAGAAATATTTACCAAACCACCTCTAACGGGGTGGTTTTTTTATGTCCTAGTATAGCCCTCTTCCTCCTGCTAAATTGCCTTAAAATTAGTAGTTCATGGCAGCGCCCAATGTAGATTACAAAAAAATTAAACGGCAGGAAAAAAAAGCGGGTCAGGTAGCATCCAAGATGATCCAGACCAAAATACATTCTCTTTTAATGCAATACGGATTGGTAGATTCTGGCGGGTTGGAAAAATCCGTTAAATCTGAACCAAAAATGGGTGATCTCCGCTTGTTTGGGATAATTACCAGAATGGAGCGCCATGGTTACATTTTGCAGCATGGTATAAATACCAAGCGTACCGGCCATGTTAGGGAGCTAAAGAAAACCAATTCCTTTTATTCTGTTCGTGAGCATACCTATATGCTTCAAAACAAGCCGTTCATAACAGAGGGACTTGAAAATTCCGGTGCCTTTGAATACTTGGTAGATGCATTGGGTAAAATTAGAATGGAAGAAGTAATCCTGTCCTTTAAGGGCGTAAATATCATTGTAGAATAATGGCAGTCACAAAAAAAGGTGCTTGGAAAATTGATATAGAAATCAATGGTAAGGAAGTTAAAAATACCTTAAACGGAGTAGGTAAAGAGGTAGGTGTTCTTTATAGAGATCTTAAAAAACTTACCCCTGGCACGGATGAATTTGTAAAAAAATCAGAGGAGCTCAAAAAGGCTAGGGCGCAATATGCATCCATAAAGGATGAAATAAACGATACCAATATTACCCTGCAGGATGCGCGCGGCCATTGGGATAATTTGGTAAGTGGCTTTCTGTCCGGGGATATAGAGACGGCCAAAAGCGGCCTTGAAGGATTAAGAGGAAATTTACTGGGCATTACCAAAGCTGCGTGGGGGTTTATTGCCACGCCCATAGGTGCTGCTATTGCCGCCATTGCAACAATTGGCGCAGGGGTAAAGTCATGGGTAGATTTTAATTTGGAGGTTGAAAAAACCAACCGGCTAATAAAAGACCTTACCCAAGAGACAGGTGATGCAGTAGATGCCATTAGAGTTAGGGCAGAAGTGCTAAAGGATACTTTTGAACTGGATATCAATGAAAGCGTTACTACCGCTAAATCCTTGGTAGAGGGATTTAACATTTCTTATGATGAGGCCTTTACTATTATAGAGAACGGGGCAATCCGTGGAAAGCTAAGGAATGATGAGTACCTGGACAGCTTAAAGGAATACCCTGTTCAATTTAAAAATGCGGGCTTCTCTGCCACGGACTTTGCCAATATAGTA
>CAXAVP010000165.1:0-9792 GCA_963972175.1 uncultured Arenibacter sp. | reverse complement strand
CTCCCGACTCCTTATTTATACTGTAGAACAGACCAACACATATAATGGCCATCACTACAAATTGCAACATTAACGGCAAAAGCATAACCGGAATTTTGTCGGGTACAACCACCCCCACTTCCACCATTACCCTGACCAAGGCTATTGCCGAGGCCGTAGTAATAACAAAAGCGGCCATTTTACTTATTGATACCGTATCGGTAGTCTTCCTTGCATAACTAACGGTGGTAGCCGTACTACTGATCAATCCTCCTAAAATCCCATTAGAGATAATCCCCACTTTTTTCCCAACAAACTTGTATATAAAATATCCTATAACACTTAGGCCTACTATTAGCGTTATCATCCACCATATATTCCTAGGGTTCAAGACTTGATAGGGACCAAAGGTCTTATCTGGCAAAATAGGCAGTATCACCAATGAAATCCCTGCAAAGGTCATTATAGCGGCGAAGTCCTTTTCTTTTAATTTATCTATTAAGCCATGAAGACTTTCCTTAACATAGAGTAGTACGGACATGGAAGCCCCAATTATAACACCAACCACCCTATCACCCACCACCAGATAGGCTCCAATCGCAAACATAATCAAGGCAGCAACCTCAGTGGTCTGCCCAACATCCGGATCGTTAAAGGCCCTTAATTTTATAATATTGGCCACAACCAATAGGGCAGTGAGCGCCAATCCCAGAATAGGCAGTATAAAAGGGTTTTGAAGATCCCTTGTCAGGAAACCTGCCAATACGCCCAAAATAGCGATTAGCGTAAAGGTTCTTACCCCTGCCATCTGATTATTTACCTTTTGACGCTGCAAACCTACCAAAAGTCCTAGACCAAATGCAATTCCCAAAGTGGTTAAATCATGATAATCCATATGGTATAACTAATTCCCAATTAAAAAGTAAAAGCCCCGAATAACGAGGCTTTTAAATATAATACCAAAATATTGGTTCTCCAACTTACTTCCTTATCTCGATTTTATCGATTACTACTTTTTCACCTTCATCACCAGGTTTTGAAGCGGTATCCCCTATTGCCTTCAATTGGGCCTTTACCTCTTGCGCCGTACCTTTAATTCTCCTTTCTTGGGTTGTAGCCTTACCGTTTATGGTTGTGGTATATGTTACAACTGCCTGGGCCAAATCTGTTGACTCTACCTGCATTTGCACTTCAACCTCCCTATTGGCCACTCCATTATCAACAGTATGTCCCCCTAATATTGGAGCAATTACCAGCCCTATAAGACAGGTAAGTTTAATTAATATATTCATAGAAGGCCCAGAAGTATCTTTAAAAGGATCTCCAACCGTATCACCGGTTACTGCAGCCTTATGGGCATCAGACCCTTTATAGGTCATTTCTCCGTTGATCTCCACTCCAGCTTCAAATGATTTCTTAGCATTATCCCATGCCCCACCGGCGTTGTTTTGAAATATTGCCCAAAGCACCCCGGAAACGGTAACCCCGGCCATATAACCTCCCAACATTTCGGCTATCAATTGATTATCACTCCCGTATACCAATTTTCCAAGGATAACAATGGCTATAGGAAAACCTATAGTCAGGATTCCTGGCAACATCATCTCGCGCAGAGCTGCCTTGGTTGAGATATCCACACATCTTGCATAATTGGGCTTCCCTGTACCCTCCATAATTCCGGGTATCTCCTTGAACTGTCGGCGTACTTCGTACACCATATCCATAGCCGCCTTACCCACAGAGTTCATGGCCAGAGCAGAAAACACTACGGGAATCATACCTCCTACAAACAGCATGGCCAAAACCGGGGCTTTAAAAATGTTTATCCCGTCAATACCCGTAAAGGTCACATAGGCCGCAAATAATGCCAAGGAAGTTAAGGCAGCAGAAGCAATAGCAAAACCTTTACCTGTGGCAGCAGTAGTATTTCCTACCGAATCCAAAATATCGGTACGCTCCCTGACAATAGGGTCCTGTTCGCTCATTTCTGCAATACCTCCCGCATTATCGGAAATAGGTCCAAAGGCATCAATTGCCAACTGCATGGCCGTAGTCGCCATCATCGCAGAGGCCGCCAAGGCCACCCCGTAAAAACCTGCAAAAGCATAGGACGCCCAAATTGCGGCCGCGAACAATAGAACAGTAGGGAAGGTAGATATCATTCCTGTTGCCAAACCGGCAATTACATTGGTTCCAGCACCAGTACTGGATTTTTGAACTATGGCCAATACCGGTTTAGTTCCCAAGCCAGTATAATATTCGGTAACTGAAGAAATAACCCCACCTACTACCAAACCAATTACGGTTGCATAAAATACCCTAATAGATGAAATGTCTTTTAAGCCTTCACCAAAAAACTCCATTTGCATAGTTTCTGGCAACATATATTTTACCAGGGCAAAGCAGGTGATCAAGGTGAGACCAATTGACACCCAGTTACCAACATTTAAGGCCCCTTGCACCTGTTTTTCTTTGGCATCATTATTCTTTATCTTAACCAACATGGTTCCAATAATTGAAAACAGTATCCCAAAACCGGCAATAGCCATGGGTAAAAGAATAGGCCCAATACCTCCAAAAGCATCCTCAATGGCTCCGCCCATATCTTTTATAACATAGTTTCCGAGCACCATGGCCGCCAATACGGTGGCCACGTAGGAGCCAAATAAATCTGCCCCCATGCCAGCAACATCACCAACATTGTCCCCTACATTATCGGCTATGGTAGCGGGGTTTCTTGGGTCATCTTCCGGGATCCCGGCCTCAACTTTCCCCACAAGGTCCGCACCTACATCCGCGGCCTTGGTATAAATACCTCCACCCACTCTGGCGAACAAGGCTATGGATTCTGCACCCAGTGAAAATCCGGCCAGTGTCTCAAGAACAATGGTCATGTCTTCAGTAGAAGTCCACGAACCGTTCATAAAAAATTGAAACAAGAGTATAAAGGCAGTGGTTAGACCTAAAACCGCCAAACCAGCAACCCCTAATCCCATTACCGTACCTCCTCCAAAGGATATTTTAAGGGCCTCCGGCAAACTGGTACGTGCTGCCTGTGTAGTCCTTACATTGGTTTTTGTAGCGATCTTCATCCCCATATTTCCGGCCAAAGCAGAAAAAAATGCCCCAAAAATAAAAGCCACTACAATAAGAATATGTGTAGTGGGCACTATAAAAGAAATTGCAGCCAGAGCAACACTGGCCCCTATAACAAATATTGTCAATAATTTATATTCTGCTTTTAAAAAAGCCAAGGCCCCCTCATAGATATAATCTGAAATTTCTTTCATTTTACCATCCCCAGCATTTTGTTTTAATACCCAAGACCTCTTTACTGCCATAAAAGCAAGACCAATTAATGCCATGATAACTGGCAAATAAATAATTATTGATTCCATTAGTTTGATTGTTTATAAAGTTATGTTACGGGCTAATGTAGTAAAATATGACAGAATAAAAAAAGCAATATTATTTCCATAATATTGCTTTTCAACTTATTAAGTAAAAAATGTTTTAGTACTTTATACTAACATCTTTTACAGGAACATCGCTATCCTTAAAACGTTGTATACATTTGGCCACTATATCCTTGGCTTCCTGCATATCGCCCCACCCCCCTACATCAACTTTCTTCTTCTCCAAGTCTTTATATACCTTGAAAAAATGTTCTATCTCCTTTATCAAGTGAGGGTTAAGCTCATCAAGATTAGAAATTCTGTTCCAGACAGGATCGGACACCGGTACGCAGATAACTTTCTCATCTGGCCCCTTTTCATCGGTCATATGAAAAACGCCAATTGGCTTTACTTCCATTACGCAACCAGGGAATGTAGCCTCTGTTACAAGAACGAGTACATCCAACGGATCTCCGTCCAAGGCCAGGGTTTCCGGGATAAACCCATAATCTGCCGGATACATCATGGATGAAAATATCATCCTATCATATCTAATCTTTTTTAGTTCAAAATCGTATTCATACTTATTCCTGCTCCCCTTGGGGATCTCTATCAATACATCAAACGAGGTAATTTCTTCACTGCTCATAGGTTATGTTTATTTTTCACATTTCTAAATTACAAATAATTATTAGGTACAGGACATTTCTTATGTTTAGAAATAAAATCCAAACGATCCGGTTACCCCAAAAGACCTTGCGTCAGGGCTATCCAAATAATTGCCCCTAAAGTTAAAATCTATTCTTAATATTTTAAATATATTTCCCACTCCAACGGAATACTCCCAATAAATCTTATCCTTTGGCGCCATCAACGGGATATTCGCCGGCGCACTCAAAGCTTTATTTTCATCACTAAGTGTTCCCCAGACACCTCTCACCCCCACAATCTCCCTTAAATTCCATTTCTTGATAATCGGAATTCTAGAAAATATCCTTCCGTTAAAATTATGCTCAAAATGCGAAGAAACATAGGTATCGGTAACAAATTCATAAAAATCCAGATTGGAAAACGTATTGTACACGGAGAAAAAGGTCTGATTTCCCGGAATGGCATTGAGCAACCCCAGCGGCACCTCTCCAAAGGTTTTCCCCATCTCTACCGTACTCAACAATCTTCCAAGACCGCCTAACTGCCATGGCTGAGTGTAGCTAAATTGTACTTTTTTATAGTCAAAATCGCTATCCAAGAAATTTTTAATTCCGTTGCTATAGGTAAAAAACAGCGTACTGTAATCATCATTCACGTCCTTACGCTCCACCCCATTGCCAATGGTCCGCTTACCCGGAGTATATATTATGTTGGTAGAAAGTTCAAACTGATCTATTTCAGAGGAGATACCTGATGGGGCAGAGGGATCTATATAATCCAAACTAAAAGCTTCGGGCAGGGCAGAACCAAGGGCTCTGTAAGACCCTCCTACCCTCAGTCTTACATTCCGCAGTGGCTCCACCTCCATATTAAACGTACTAAGATCTATTGTACTAAGCCTATCGTTGGAACCTACAGTAAAAACAGAAGATGAAGCAATACTCCTCCCAAGGACGTCCGTAGTAGACGTTAGACTTACCCCCAATTGCTCCACATCCCTTCGTTTTCCTGCCGAGACTATGAAGCGTGATTTTTTATCAAGCAACCACTTCCCTGAAATACCATATTTAAACTTATCGTCCCCAAAGCCATAGGCTATGTAACCCTGTAACCTCCAGGGATCATTTTGCCCAAAATACGTTCTAGCCCCGGCCCTAACACGTACTCCTTCGGCTTCGTTATAACCAAAAACACTATAAACATCGCCAAGGTCCAAATTCCACTTATCTATTTCCACATACCCTGAGGCCAATATGCTCACCATATTGTAGTATGTCTTAAACTTCGGGACCGTCTTCAGGGTATCCAACAGCTTGTATATTCCCCGTTCGTCCTTGTTTAAAGACTCTAGCCTATTGGCTTCCCAAAATGCATCATCCTTATCCAGCACCAAGGGATCAAAGGGATCTGTTTTGGTCTTATAAAATTCCTTGGGTTTGGGCTGGTTAAACGTATATCCCCCGTAAACCGTTGTTCTCTTGCCATAAACCCCCTTGGATTCTTCCTTTTTATTAAAACTGAAATCGGAGAGCATATAGTCTCTTGTTAATAGAAAAACCGAATCGTTTACTACATCAAACTCCTGTTCTATATAAATCTCCTTTACCCAATTGATATTGGCACTTTTGGTCACTGCCAAATTGATATTTTTTACGGCATAGGTAGTGTCATTTACCCAGAAATTACCCTTAAAGGTAAGCTCATTCTTTCTTCTTGGATAGTAAACAATGTTGTAGCACCACTTGTTATCTATAAAGGCACTGTCCGATAAAACATAATTGTAGGTATCCACTCCGGTCTTGGACAAGGGACTGGTAAAGCTCTTATCGAAAAATTTTAAATAATTATCGTAAATATCATAGTCGTTGTACAAGTCCGCAACAAATGCAATAATAGCCTGATTGTTATTGAAGCCCGAATTTTTACTACCCTTCACATCTTCCTTTTCCACCGCCATTTCATTATTCCCATATACCTTTGAAAAGGTCTCGTTAAGAAATATGGGCAAGTAGGTCTTTCCGGTTATCCTGGAGGTATCCAAATCCTTAAAAACAAACTCCAGACCTTTAAAGACCTTGCTTTTCATAAGTGCACTATCAATAGTATTCAGGTCAAACTCTACCTTTTCATATTTGTCATATTGATATTGTTTAAACATATGCACCCCATTGCTGCGCTTTTTGGACCATATTTTCTTTAGGATATCAATGGCGGGGTTGTTCTTTTTATCGGTTTTGCCAACATAGACCACAACCTCGTTGAGCTGCTCACTAGACTCCATTAGCACCACGTTCATATCGTAGCTTACCTTGGCGTTAAGGGGAATCTCCTTGGTTTCATAACCAATAAAGGAAACGACCAAGGCAGTATGACTATTTTCGGACTCCATATAAAATCTACCATTGTCATTGGTAATGGTTCCCTCCGAAGACCCCTTGAAAAGCACATTGGCAAAGGAGACCGGTTCGCCCGTCTCGTCCACGACCACTCCACCCACCTTGGTCTGCGAAGAGGCATACTGAACAAAAAACACCAATAAGATTAATAGGACTCTTGTCATTCTCTTTTTTAAAAGGACTACGGAATAAAGGATACTATTTACAAAAACCTTAAACCTACCTTATAGACGCAATCAACGAAACTACCTTACCAAAATATAATGCCATATAATGTAAAAGCTCCGTCAACCCAAAGTTGACGAAGCCAAGACATAAGCCCTTAAGTAGTTACACTACAACTTGTACAATACTTTTTTAACAGCTTTCACAACATCCTCATGGTTTGGCAACCACTCTGCCAACAATACAGGAGAATAAGGAGCAGGCGTATCGGCCGTATTGATCTTTACAATTGGAGCATCCAGGTAATCAAAGGCGTTGGATTGTACGTGGTAAGTTATCTCGGTAGCCACATTTCCAAATGGCCAAGCTTCTTCCAACACCACCAATCTATTTGTTTTCTTTACCGATTTTAACACTGCTTCATAATCCAATGGCTTAACGGTACGCAGGTCGATAATTTCGACACTAATATTCTCCTTGGCCAATTCTTCGGCAGCTTTATCGGCTTCTTTTATTATTTTTCCGAAAGACACAATGGTAACATCTGTACCTTCCCTCCTAATATCGGCAACACCCAATGGGATGGTAAATTCCCCTTCGGGCACCTCACCTTTATCACCGTACATTTGCTCGGACTCCATAAATATCACCGGATCATTATCACGAATGGCCGACTTTAAAAGTCCTTTGGCATCTTTTGGATTGGATGGAACCACTACCTTTAGGCCTGGACAGTTGGCGTACCAGCTTTCAAAAGCTTGTGAATGGGTAGCCGCCAATTGGCCTGCAGAAGCAGTTGGCCCCCTAAATACAATAGGACAATTAAATTGCCCTCCGGACATTTGACGGATTTTTGCCGCGTTATTGATAATTTGATCAATACCCACCAAAGCAAAATTAAAGGTCATGAATTCTATGATAGGCCTATTGCCAGTCATCGCCGATCCCACGCCAATACCTGCAAAACCAAGTTCGGATATTGGTGTATCAATCACTCTTTCAGGACCAAACTCGTCCAACATTCCCTTTGACGCCTTATAAGCTCCATTGTATTCCGCAACCTCCTCGCCCATCAAATAAACCGACTCATCCTTTCTCATCTCCTCGGACATTGCTTGTTGTATAGCCTCCCTAAACTGTAGTGTTTTCATCTCTAAAATGCTATTCTTTATGTTAACTTACTAAAAGTGCAAGCAAAAGTAGCAAATAATATGTCAATTCTAAGGGGTTAAGAATTAAAAATACCTCAAAAATATACTATGCATGCATAGTATTTTAAAAATAATTGAGTATCTTAGCCAACATTTCGTAATTAACCGTCATCAAAAAATAATTATATGAAAATTTTAGTATGTCTAAGTAATGTCCCTGACACTACTTCTAAAATAAATTTCACGGACAATGACACCAAATTTGACACCACTGGGGTACAATTTGTAATTAATCCCAACGATGAGTTTGGCCTTACCCGTGCCATGTGGTTCAAGGAAAAGCAGGGCGCTACCGTACATGTGGCCACTGTTGGGGAGGCTAGCACTGAACCAACCATTAGAAAGGCATTGGCCATTGGGGCCGATGAGGCCATTAGGGTCAACGCTTTCCCGGAAGATGGTTTTTTTGTTGCCGAACAGCTGGCAGAAGTAGCCAAGAACGGCAACTACGACCTTATCATTGCAGGAAGGGAATCTATTGACTACAATGGCGGCATGGTACCAGGAATTATGGCCACCCTTTTGGAAATGAACTTTGTTAACACCTGTATTAGTCTGGAGGTAGATGGCAACAATGCCACAGCCATCAGGGAGATAGATGGAGGAAAAGAAAAAATCTCCACCACTTTACCACTAATTATTGGAGGACAAAAAGGACTGGTTGCTGAAAGTGATTTAAGAATCCCTAACATGAGGGGAATAATGATGGCACGCAAAAAGAAGCTCGATGTGGTTCAACCCACATCCGCGCTCAAAGCAACCAAGGATATTAAATTTGAAAAACCTGCACCCAAAGGACAGGTAAAACTTGTGGACGCAAACAATCTTGACGAACTTATTAATTTACTGCACAACGAAGCCAAGGCAATTTAGAGAACCTCTTTTGATTGTTTAAGCTCCTAACGTTTATGATATTACTTCAAAGACAATGACAGTAACAGAACCAATAAAATAACCCAAGACCCAAAAGCGGAATAACATCGCATTTGGACACTTGTTTAACATAAATAAGATATATGTCAGTTTTAGTATATACAGAATTTGAAAACGGAAAATTCAAAAAAAATGCCCAGGAAGTGGCTTCCTACGCTTACGAGGTAGCCAATAAAATGGGCACTACCGTGACGGCCGTAGCCATCAACGCCAATAGCCCCGAAACGCTGGGTGATTATGGCGTATCCAAAGTCATCAACGTAAGCAATGAAGACCTAAAGACCTTTAATGCCAAGGCCTATGCCGACACCATAGCGCAAGTATCTGCAAAAGAAAACACTACAATTATTGTACTTAGCTCCAGTGCGGATACCAAATTTTTGGCACCCATGTTAACTGCGCAATTAAAGGCGGGATACGTGCCCAATGTAGTTGCCGCTCCGGAAAGCACCAGCCCCTTCCAAGTTAAGAGAACAGTTTTCAGCAATAAGGGTTTTGCCATTACCCAATTGGATACGGATGTAAAAATAATTGGCGTATCCAACAATGCATTTGGAAGCGTGGAAAACAAAACCGATACCACCGTTGAGGATTTTGCCCCTGAGTTGGCCGAAGCGGCTTTTACCACCAAGTCCATTGAAATAGACAAGGTTGTAGGAAAGGCCACCATTGCCGATGCCGATATAGTAGTATCAGGAGGGCGTGGATTAAAAGGCCCTGAAAACTGGGGAATGATAGAAGAGTTGGCAGAAGTATTGGGAGCGGCCACAGCCTGTTCCAAACCGGTTTCGGATCTAGGTTGGAGACCACATGGAGAACACGTTGGACAAACCGGTAAACCGGTTGCCAGCAATCTCTATATAGCCATAGGCATTTCTGGCGCCATTCAGCACTTGGCCGGAGTGAGTGCCTCCAAAGTAAAAGTGGTGATCAATACGGACCCGGAAGCTCCGTTTTTTAAAGCTGCAGACTACGGTGTAGTTGGTGATGCTTTTGAGGTTGTACCCCAGCTAATCGAAAAATTAAAGGAATTTAAGGCGCAAAACGCTTAATTTTTGTTAA
>CAXAVP010000164.1:0-9838 GCA_963972175.1 uncultured Arenibacter sp. | reverse complement strand
ATACCAAAAAGCAATATAAATACTAAAATAAATAGGGTAGAATATACAAAAAAACTATACAGTGAGAAGAAACATATAATGGCATAACTAAGTATTTTGCTTTTCCCATTTAATAAGTTTAAAAAAGCAAACACCAATAATGGTTGGCCAGCTACTGTTAATCCTTGTATGGAATAAAACTGGATAGATGCAAATATAATAGACCCAATTATAATTAAGTATCTACTCCAATTACTTTTTTTTATTAAATAAGTCTTGAGCAAGAGGTACATTCCGGTATATGCAATTATCCTTACGAAAAATTCGTTGACGATATAGGCCACAAAGGGAGGAAACACATAAAAGAAAATGTTTATAACACTAAAGGAAGAAGGATAATATGCCCTTGGCAAACCATTCATTATCTGTTCTATTGGAAAACTAGGCGAAAAAGGGATATCGTTCCTAGCTAGAATAACCCTTTGAATAAATGATATCTCCAAGTTATCATGGATGAATATTTTGGACTCTTCCCCTAGAATTAAAAAGGGTAAAAAATAAAAACAGACCACTACAAAACCAGATAAATACCAAATTATTTCTTTTTTATTTAACATGTTTTAGGTTGCTTTTGAAGAAGTTTGTAAATATTAAAGTGTTTTTATGATATTACAAATAGGGATTCTACTGCTTAATCGGTTAAAACATCTGCCGCGGCATCTTCATGGTACTCCTCATCTGAATTAACTTTCCATAAATCTATTCCTGACTCCCCTAAAACTTTATCTGAAACCATGAGGCCCATTAAAATTGAATGATCTTGATTATTGTATTTGAATGACCCATACCGTCCTATAGCATCTAAATTATCTATCCTGTCCAAATGTTTTTTTATTGTATTCACATTGTCTGAATATCCTGTTTCGTAAACAGGATATGAGCGAGGGATCTTAATTACTTTTCCATTGAGAATAGTATCATTATCCGATACTAATTTTATTTTTCTTACTTCGTTAGAGGCTAGATCAATTAATTGAGAATCAATTTGCTCCCATATACTATCATTTTCAAAGCACCAGTACTCCAAGCAAAGTATTGTGGAATTT
Source organism: uncultured Arenibacter sp. (assembly GCA_963972175.1). Classification (GTDB taxonomy): domain Bacteria; phylum Bacteroidota; class Bacteroidia; order Flavobacteriales; family Flavobacteriaceae; genus Arenibacter. The sequence goes on along the minus strand of CAXAVP010000164.1, from coordinate 8,753 downwards.
TTATTGCCGTTCAATGTGGGGCACCAATTACTAAAATTGGTAATCCTGCCATGGAGAACTTCATTTGAATGTATATAAAGCCAATTGTCCGTGAACAAATTATTTCTGTCAACTTCCAAATAAACCAATATAGTATTTCTAAAATACAATGAATCTGCTGCTTTCTTTACCTCTTGTGACAACCCAGGAAGTTGCTTGACCATTATGGTCAGGGGCATAGTGGATATCACATGGTCTCCTAGAATTTTTTCTCCTGATATAAGTTCAACACCTATTGCTTTAGTTTCGCTTTCATTTAAAAGTATTCTCTTTACCCCCTGATTTAAAAAGACTTCGCCATTGTTTTCTTCTATCAGTTGGACGGCATTGTCATATAGTCTCCCTGTTCCACCCTTTGGATACATAAATTGGTCTACCAAGGTTTTATGGGTATTTTTTTTATCGTGGAATATAGAATGTTTTATTGCTTGAAATAGTGTTAATTTTTTAATTCGTTGAGCTGCCCAATCAGAATCTATTTTACTACATGGTATACCCCAAAGTTTTTCCGTATAGTTCTTGAAAAACATGTTGTATAGCTCCTTTCCAAATCTGCTTATAATCCAACCTTCAAATGTAGAGATGTCCTTTGCGGGGAATACTTTTTGAAAACCAAAAAAATATACCACCCTAACTATTTTAAACAAAGACACATTGGATATCACATTGAAAAACCGCAATGGATATTCAAAAAAACGCTGGTTATAATAAATCCTCGTTTTTCTATCTACAATAGAATATTCACCTTTGACCAGTTCATGAAACAATTTATTGATTCGGTTATCCTTGGAAAAAAACCGATGAGGGCCCAAATCAACAGTTTGCCCCCATATCTTTATACTTTTTGAGAGACCACCAACTGAATTGGACGATTCAAATACTTGTACCTTTACATTGGATTCTTTGGATAACTGATAGGCCGCGGTTAAACCTGCTGGTCCCGCACCGATCACTATTACTTTCTTCATAGACACTGATAATTAAGTTTTTGGAGATGCGTATGCAATACTAAAAACTTTAATTTAATTACTCATTAAAAAATCCTTTGATAAAGGCGACCCCTTTTTAAGATCTTGTTTAAATTTTTTCCCCAAGACCTCTTTAAGGTATTTAGGATGCATGCCATATCCGGGTCGTATTGAACGTACATTTTCTTTTGTTAATACATCCCCTTCTTTAACATCTTTAACTATAAAAAGAGAACGACTAAACTCTCTGCTTTTTTTCTTTTTTTCATTCATGTCATAATCAACATGTCCCATTAACTGTTCCGTTAACCTAACGGCATCAACCATTTGCTTAAATTCCTTTTCGTCTAACGAAAAATGAGCATCTGCACCGCCGACTGATTTATTAAGAATAAAATGTTTTTCAATAACTTGTGCCCCTAAAGCAACTGCGACCATCGGTGCTTCAATTCCCATAGTATGGTCTGATAAACCTGATTTCACTCCAAAACGCTGGGCTATGTCGGGAATGGTCAATAAATTGGCGTCTTCTGGTGAAGCGGGGTAGGCGGAAGTACATTTTAATATGGTAATGTCATTATTGCCAGCTTCTTTACATGTTTTAATAGCCAGTTCTATATCCTCCAAGCTTGCTATACCCGTAGAAATAATTATGGGTTTTGCTTTTCGTGCTACATAGTCAATCAATGGAATATCGGTTATTTCAAAAGAGGCTATTTTGTAGATTGGACAATTTAAAGCCTCCAAAAAGTCTACTGCTGTCAAATCAAAAGGGGAGGAAAAGCAAACTAAACCTTCTTCTTTTGCTGTATCAAATAATTCTTTATGCCATTCCCAGGGTAAAGAAGCCTCTTTATATAAATCGTATAAATACTGACCGTCCCAATGTGTTCCCTGTGTAATTTTAAAATGGTCTTTCCGGCTGTCAATCGTTATGGTATCTGCCGTATATGTTTGTAGCTTTATCGCATCTGCACCCGCTCTTTTTGCCGCTCTTATAGTTTCTTTGGCAATTTTAATACTACCTCCATGATTAGCAGAAAGCTCTGCTATAATAAAACTCTTATTCAAGTTAGAGAACATATTCTATTATTTTTCGCGATTTTTCTTTAATACCATTGATCCAATATTCTGCAGGAAATTCCAATGATATATAGTCATTGCCGATTTCATTTTTGGAATCGTATTCATTTATATGTATCGCACCAAATAGTTTATTTATGCGAATTGCATTGATATTATCTTTTTTAACTATTGCCTTTATTTTATTACACTTTATTTTCTCAAAGGCTACATAATGCATATAATAATTGATTACTGCTCCAAAGCCACTTCCAATTATTTTTGGCGCAATAAAATTACCCCCTACAAAAGACCCTTCTTTTTCATTGTAGTCTACCAACGATATGGATCCAAGGAGGTCGTTTTTATATTTTAAAGCCCAATAACCAACATTTTGTTTTGGCAAGTTTAATATAAAGTTTAAATGATTTTCTTCACTAATTAAATTGGAATTTACCATTCGTGTCCTAACTGAATGATGGTTCCTTATAGCTAATAATTTTAAAGAATCTTTTTGGCTTAAGTTGGAATAATTTATTAAGTGATATCCATCTTTTTCTAAAACGTAATCTACTTTTAAGGCGTGTAAAGCAACTTTTTGCATTTATTTTAAATTTTCTGCCCCAACAAAATTTATCAAATCTTTTATCTGTTTTAGATCTTTTAACTGCTCTTGGGAAATACTTTTGGAAAAATGTTCGTCCAAAAAAGCAATGAGTAAAAGACTGGCCATTGAATCAATTTCGATATTTGTATCAGGAGATATGTCCTGTTCATCTAAAAGTAATATTTCTTTAACCTCTGCAATAAAATGTTTTTTTTCCATAATTGTTTTTATAGTTCAATAATAGTTGCTCCCCAAGATAAACCAACACCAAAACCTGCAAGTAGGACTTTATCACCTTTATTTATCTTCTTATTTTCTAGAGCTTGTTTTAAAGCTATTGGTATAGTGGAAGATACAGTATTACCTGTTGATTCTAAATTGACGTGAAATTTTTCTGCTGGAATACCAGTTTTTCTTCTTAAAAAATCTAACATAAACTTATTAGCTTGATGAAAAATAAAATAATCTACATCTTCTTTTTTTACATCGTTTAACTCTAGGGTATCCTTTATTAATTGTGGGATGTTGTTTATAGTGAAATTAAATATTTCCGGGCCATTCATATAAATGCAGTTATCCGTATATTGATTGCCGTCGCCGTAAGTTTTAATTTCAGCTTCTTGGTCAAATGTGTTTTTTCCTCCTCCATTTTTAATTATCAGTTTATCAAAACCGGAGCCATCTGTCCCCAATTTAAACTGTCCAAGCTTATCTTTTTGATCAAATGTTACAATAGAGGCGGTTGCGCCATCTCCGAATATTGATCTGTTTCCTTTATCTTTTTCATGAATAAATTTTGTGTAGGTGTCAGCAGTTATAAAGAGTATAGAAGTTGCAATCCTAGCTTCTAAGAGACCTTTACACACTGCCAAACCATACACATAACCAGAACACCCTAAGTTAAAATCCAAGGCTCCAGTTGAAGTTGGGAGGCCTAATCGGTCTTGTAGAATACATGCTCCTGTTGGCAATAAATAATCTGGGGTTTGAGAACAGAGAACTATAAAATCAATTTTCTGTCTATTGGAATTATTAAGTACCTTTATGGATGCATTATAGGCCAAATCCAAACTAGTTACCTCTTCTCCTGCAATGTGTCTTGATTTAATTCCAACCTTATTTTCTATCTTATCCACATCAAAATCTGGAAATAATTTTTGTAGTGCTACAGAATCTAATTTTCCTTCAGGAAGATAATGCTCTATATTTTCGATTTTAGCCCCCATCTTAACTTAAATTTTTCATTATATCTAAAAACCTACATTTTTGATTTCCATCTATTAAATTATGTTGGGATTTAATTTGCGCTCTAATAACAGGTGACTTAATGTTTAATAGATGTGTCTTTAGAAAATTAAATTTATATGTATTAATGTTTCCAATTCCTTCAAATACATTCCTTTTGGCCAATTCGTGATAGGCCATTTTTTGATTGTCAACATAGTATCCCGATACAAGATACATATTAACAGAAATTAATTCAAGTAAAATAGTGCTTGTAGGTGCTACTGCAAAATTACATGTATTCATTAAGGTATGTAAACTTTCCCCATCCAAATTTTTGTATACTTTAACTTTATCGTTTTTATTTTCTAATTCAAAGATGTTTGAAAAGTTGTAGGCTGCGCCCACTACAACGTTGATTTTTTGGATTTGGGGAATGTTTAATAATTCTAGGACGAATTTATAGGTAAAATTGTTTTTGTCGGCTCCCCCTAAACAAACAAGTGCTATGCTTGGAATTGTAATTTCTCTTTTGGCTTGGGGTTTCTTTAAAAACTGTGGCCTAAGAATTGCATAGTTGGTTCCTAAAGCAAACTTTGTATAATGTTCACTACGATATTGCTCTATAGTGGCATGGGGTGAGTGATTTACGACGTAATCTGCATACATGTATTCATGGGCCAAGTCATCTATATAAACGAGTTTGTAGGAATGATTTTTTATTTTTTTCTGATAATTACTCTGGAATTGATAGCCGTCTAAAATAAGAATATGTTTCTTTGGAGGATAATGTTCTGCGAGCCAATCAGCTTCGTCCAAGATACTCACTTTTTTAGGAATAATGTCAATATTGTACTTTTTAGGTATTGCCGCCAATAAAGTAGATGTATTGGTAACCAATACATATTCGTATTCTTCCTTAAACATTTCTATTAAAGCAAAAAGTCGAAAAAGATGTCCTAAGCCTGTATTCGGATTACCATCTCCTCTAAAGATAATTTTTTTTGCCATTTGGCATCAATTTATATTTAATTTCAGCCAACTTCCAGTCGGTTTCCGTATCAATATCTTGTGCTTCAAGTGCTGAAATTATTATTACACTGGAGTTTGCAGTTAATATTTTTTGTTCCTGTAAAAATGAGGTCGTTTTTAACCAATAAAATTGTCCGGCATCATGATATCTTGGTTCCAGATCTTGTGAACGAGTGTTTAAATTTTCTGGCCAAACCATAGCGATTTTATCATTTTCTAATTTTAAAGACCTTTGAATTGGAAATGAGAATTCAAGAATAGGAAATACACTGTTCAAATCGTGGTTTATTAGCTTAGAGTAGGCAATATTGATTTTATGGGGCGAAACAAATGGAGCTGTAGGTAAAATACAGCAAATGTTACTGAATTCTTTTTCCTTTTGAGAATAATTTTCAACTACTTCCTTTATTACATCTGCTAAAACAGCGAAATCGTTGGCATTTTCCTTACTTCTAAAAAAAGGTACTTTTGCCCCATATTGCATTGCAACGTCTGCAATTTCCTTATCATCGGTGGATACCATTACCTCATCAAACAATTTGCTGTCAATTGCAGCTTGGATAGAATAGGCTATTATTGGTTTGCCCAAAAAAGATTTGATATTCTTTCTTGGGATACGCTTACTTCCGCCCCTCGCAGGTATTATTGCTAAATTACCCATTAATAAATGTTAAGACTTTATCTATGACAAATGCTTGTTCTTTCTTGGTCAAGCTAGGGTACATGGGCAAACTGATACATTTAGAGTAATAATTTTCCGAGTGGCTTAAGTTGGCGCTTCCATAGCCAATTTCTTGGTAATAAGGCAACGTATGCACAGGAATATAATGGATTTGAGCGAAGACACAATGTTCTCTTAAATAATCGTACAAGCCTTTTCTATCCTCTACTTCTATAACAAATAAATGGTGGGCATTGTAAGTTCCTTTAGGTAAATATTGATATTTAATTTTACCATTAAAAGCATTTTTATAGGTGTTGGCAATCTCGTTTCTCCTTTTTACACCTTCATCATTTTTGGAGAGTTGAGTAATACCTAAAGTGGACTGAATATCTGTAAGTCTATAATTAAATCCCAGCTCTTGCATTTCATAATACCATCCACCATGATCCTCTGCCATGTTTTCTTTGGTGATTCCATGGGTTCTTAATAATGAGAGTTTGTTATATAAATACTCAGAATTAGTAGTGACCATACCTCCTTCACCACAGGCAATATGTTTAACAGGGTGGAAAGAAAACACTGCTAAATCCGCATAGTTGCCGTTTCCACAATTTTGGCGTACATCTTTTGAATCTGTAAAATACCCTCCAGGAGCGTGCGCTGCATCTTCAATAATCCAAAGATTATGTTCTTCAGCCAGATGGCGAAACTCTTCTAGGTTCACAGGTAGGCCTGCAAAATCCACTGGAATAATTCCTTTAAAGAAACCTTTTGGTTTACTCTCAATAAGTTTTTTGGTAGATTCTAAAGATATTAGATAGGTATCGGGGTCAATGTCTGCGAACCATACCTCTCCCCCGGCATATCTTACACAATTGGCTGAAGCTGCAAATGTTATTGGTGTTGTGATTACACGTTCTCCCAGCTTTAAACCCAAGGCTAAAACGGCAAGATGTAACCCATCTGTTGCATTATTGACAGCCACAGCATATTTTGCCCCAACATAATCGGCAAATTTATCTTCAAATTCCTTTACCTTTGGGCCCTGCGTTAAAAAATCCGCAGTAAGCGTTTTTATTACAGCATCAATATCATCCTGCCCAATGTTCTGTTTTCCGTAGGGTATAGAGTGCATTATATAACGAAATTAGTATCTACATGTTCCTTTATTAAGCTTCTTAAGGTCTCAACCGTTTCCCATTCTTCGTTTTCACCCGAATTATAACTGAAATTTGATGGTACAGGTTGCGCATTAAATTCCTTTATAAAATCTTCTAATTTCCATTTATGGGTGGAAGGTAATATGGTATAATATTTTCCGAGGTCATAAGTGTAAAAAGAATCAGAAGGGGTAATCATTTCTTCATGAATTTTTTCTCCTGGCCTTATTCCCACTATTGGCTTATCACATTCAGGGGCAATTGCTTCAGCAACATCCATTATTCTGTATGATGGTATTTTTGGAACATAAAGCTCTCCGCCCCATGCATACTTCAAAGCATGCATTACCATATCTACTCCCCCTTGTAGTGAGATATTAAATCGGGTCATATTTGGATCGGTAATTGGCAAGGAACCCTCTTTTTTCTTATTAATAAAAAAAGGGATTACTGATCCGTTAGATCCCATTACATTTCCATAACGCACCACAGAAAAGCGAATAGGGCTATCACCTTTGATGTTATTTGCCGCAATAAATAATTTATCAGAAGTTAACTTTGTTGCACCATAAAGATTTATTGGTGCACAAGCCTTGTCTGTTGATAATGCTACTACTCTTTCAACGTTCGTGGCCAAACAAGCATCCACCACATTTTGGGCTCCACCTATGTTAGTTTTTATACATTCCTCTGGATTATATTCAGCGAGATGCACGTGTTTCATGGCGGCGGCATGAATAACGTAATCTACACCTTTAAAAGCGCGAATCAAACGGTCTTTATCCCTTACGTCTCCAATAAAAAATCTTATTTGGGGAAATTGGCTAGTAGGAAATGCTTGGGCCATCTGAAACTGTTTTTGCTCATCCCTTGAAAAGATGATAACCCGTCTAATTTCAGAGTGATTAGATAAAATATGACTTGTTAAAGCTTTTCCCAAGGATCCTGTCCCTCCGGTGATCAAAAGTGATTTACCTGTAAAATCCATTTACTCTTAGTTGTTTATTAATTTAAAACGCTTATTTTCGGTCTCTTGGCAAAACTACGATAATTATTGTCCTTCACAACAGTTGTAGTATTTTTCAACCCATTTTCTTCCAGGATGCTGAGGGCAAACCCGTACCAACTCATGGCTTTGCCGTCGGTAAAATGGTAGGTGCCATAGTGCTTAGTGTTATCCAAAATAAGGCTCATTATATATTTAGCAAGGTTTACCGCATTGGTAGGGCAACCAACTTGTTCGTCCGTTATGCGCAATTCCTCTCCTCTTTTAGCCTTTTCCAATATGGTCCTGTAAAAATTCTTTCCATATTTTTTATGGTACAGCCAGGAAGTGCGTACTATATAATATTCGTCCATAATTGCTTGGACATATTTTTCACCTTCCCATTTTGATCTTCCGTATTCGTTAATGGGGTTGGGCAGGTCATCAACGTTATAAGGAGTTCCTTTTTCTCCATCAAAGACATAGTCTGTAGAGATGTGTATTAGTGTTACGCTATATTGCCTGCAGGTCAAAGCCAAATTCTTTACGGCCTCTGCATTCACTTTAAAGGCCATTTCCGGGCTTTTCTCCGCCTGTTCCACGTTGGTGTAGGCCGCGCAGTTTATACAGTGGTCAAAGGCGCCCAATTCAATAGTTTTGTTCACTTTTTCTGAATCGGTAATATCCAGGTCCGTCGAATCAATAAAAACAAATTCCAACTTAGGGTAGTCAGGGGCCAAATCCTGAAGGCTACGCCCCAATTGCCCGGATGCCCCTGTAACTATAACACGCTTTATACTTGTAGATTTTTCCATTGGGGTAGTTGTAAGTCTTTGGAGGATAAGATTAATTCCATTTCCTGTGTTTCCCAATCTATATCTAAATCTGGGTCGTTGTATCTGATCCCTCTTTCCGACTCCTTTTGGTAATGGGAATCACACTTATAGGAAAAAATCACTTCTGGTGTCAGTGCCAAAAATCCGTGCGCCATACCTTTAGGTATAAAAAGAAG
>CAXAVP010000163.1:0-9959 GCA_963972175.1 uncultured Arenibacter sp. | reverse complement strand
TTTATTTTTACACTATATCTCATAAGCCTATTAGTTCTCCCAGGCTCACGGATTCCCAAATAATGCCTTGATAGGCACTTTGCAATCCACCCTCATACAAAATACCAATATTCTCTTTATCCACAAGGGTGAGGTCTGAATAAGCCGATGGACCGGAAAAAATTTGTTTTTCCACTGGCCAGCTTTTGCCATTGTCCCTACTTAACCTTAAGGTCATATTCCTTCTTTCTTTTTTGTCGGCAGGATTTAAAAAGAGAATTGCTGGCTGTCCCTGATAATCTACCCGCAAAGTACTCGCCTGACAAATAGGTTCTATAAGGGTTTGGTGATGGTGCATATTTTGCCATGATTCTCCCCCATCCAAGCTAAATGCCAATTGCCTACTGCTCTTGCTACGGTCATAATTTCGCATATTCAACATCAGATTATGATCCGACAGCTCTACCACCTCACATTCATTAACTTGATCTTTTGGGGTACTACCGCCCAATCTCCAAGATTCCCCATGATCATCAGAGTAAATGATATGGGAGTAATACTTCTTGGTGACCTCTTCAATATGATCGCAGGCAATAACCAATCTGTCCTTATACGCACCGCCCAAAAGTTGTATTCCCGAACCTGGCCCCGTGGCATACCATGTCCAACTGGGCAATTTCACATCGGCAGTTATCTCTTTGGGCTTACTCCAGTGTAAGCCTTCATCGGTAGATTTCAACAAAAACACTCTTCGGGTATCCTTACTGGTCTGTGCAATTATTTCGGACTCATGGTCCTCTCCCAAGTTCCATGTTGACAGCAAAAAAATGTCGCCGGTTGTACGATCAACCACAGGTGCCGGGTTCCCACATGTATTTTCCCCGTCTTGCCAAACCACTAGCAATCCACTCCAAGACCTGCCCCCATCCGTTGACCTTTTCATTACCAAATCTATGCTGCCCGTATCACTACAACCATTTTTTCTACCTTCGGCAAAGGCCAGCAAAGTGCCCTCATTGGTGGTCACTATAGCCGGTATCCTAAAACAAGCATACCCCTCTGTGCCGGCCTCAAATAGGTAGCTGATTTCCAAGGCCTTTAGATTACCTTCAGATTCTTGGGAAACTAAAGGAAAAGCCGATAAGGCAAATGCAATACAAAGGAAAAATCTTCCTATAAACATAGGGGTGTAGATCATCTTAAGTTTTATTTTAGTATTCATAGTTATTTTAGGCAATGCCCCCTTAACAACCAATATCCTTAAATTCAATAAATAGGACCAGGGCCATTTGTTCTTTTTATTTCCAAATAGATTGAAGGCTACTTATAGAAAACTTGTTCAGTTCCAATTCCATATCACTGGAATTGGTTATAGTCAAAACCTTATAATGCTCGTTGGGAAAGACTTGGGAGGTCATAACATACTGCCCTTCATTGATAAAGATCTCTATAGAAGACCAATCCATCAAAATTCGCACTTCATATTCTCCCTCTGGTAAATTGGCCATGGGCATTGTCTGTAAGCTATCTGCAAAATCCTTATCAAATGTGGTTTCTCCAGAATGGGACCTATTAAAAACAAATTGCTGTTTCGCCCCATCCATAGTCAATAATAAGTTTTCCTCTAAATTGTTTTTAAATTCCACACTAAAACTACGTGAATTGGTCCTGAATGTTATTTCGGACGTATTAAAATGGTCAAAAGTCCATCTTTTATCCAATTTAGGGGCAATAGAAATATCTTCTTGGGCACCCGACACCCTTATCTTATCCAAACTCTCCAATGGGTAAGCAAACAGCTCTACACTATTGTTTACCTGCCGCAAAGAAAGTTGTCTTGGCAAGGTCATGGCGCTTCTCCATTTTTTGGTGGGCGTTTCTTGGGCATAGGCCCAATTGCTCATCCAACCTATAAAAATTCGGTCTTCCAAATTGTTATAAGTTACCCCTGCATAATTATCGGTCCCCCAATCGATCCATTTTGGTTCCAGTTGTTCACTGCTAAAAACCTTACCGTCAAAATCCCCTATAAAATATTGGGTCCCACTACCCCCATTGGGCGCACCACGGCCAACGCTGATCAATAACACCCACTTTTCAATATCCGTACCTTCCACCCTTAGGGGAAACATATCCGGGCATTCCCAGACCCCACCATGTGCACCCTGACCCTTACCAAATTCACTTACCTCTTTCCATTGTTTTAAATCTGGAGACTGCCATATTTGAAGGTGGTCACCGGCAACCAAAAGCATAGTCCAGTTCTCCTCTATTTCGTTCCAGAAAACCTTGGGATCCCTAAAATCCTTTATACCATCATTTTTTATAATGGGATTACCCTTATATTTCACCCAGGTATCCCCATTATCCAAACTATAGGCAATTCCCTGGGTTTGAAAATCATGTCTTCCTGCCTCTTTCACTTCTGCATTGTGATAAGTAAATATGGCCACCAAAGCAGGGGTTTCCTCTGTACCAAAACCAGAGGTGTTTTCTGTATCGACCACTGCGCTCCCAGAAAAAATATAACCATGTTCATCGGGGTATAGGGATATAGGCTTATGTTCCCAATGCACCAAATCCGTACTTACTGCATGTCCCCAATGCATAGGGCCCCAGACAATATCATCCGGATAATATTGATAAAAGAGATGGTATACCCCCTGATGAAATACCAGACCATTTGGGTCGTTCATCCATTTTTCAGCGGGTGAAAAATGAAACTGGGGCCTAAATTTTTCACTAAAGGTAGCCGGTTGAGCCGCACTGGAAGCAATAGGCTTTGTCTTTTCCTTACAGGATAAAAGCAGTGTCACTCCCAGAAAAACGCACCATAGGATTTTATGGTATTTGTTCATATTGTTCAGTTTATATAAAAATAACCAAAAAAATGGGCTTGATAAAACTTTAGATAAGGGGTAAATATTCATCATCGCTGCAAATCCAAGATTCGCCCTTTAAAACCTACTGGCAAAGCCCTATTTCATTAACGGAACAGATGTACGGATTTATAATAAAAATCGATTACAAACTGATCTAAATCATTTGAATTACCCTATTAAGAGCGTACCTTATTATATTAAAACACGGTGTCATGAAACCGAAAAAAAATCCAAAAGCAGATTTAAACAGAAAAAGCGGACTTTTCTTCGTGATAGGTCTGACCATAGTCCTGTTTATTGTTTGGAGGGCCTTGGAATTAAAGACCTACCCAAAGGAAAAAGCTGCCATTGAACAAATTTTGGTCGCCGATTACCTAGAAGAGAAAGTACCTGTTACGGAAGCACTTAACGTACCCCCTCCTCCCCCTCCTCCAGCTGCACCTGAGGTCATAGAAATTGTAGAGGACGTTGCAGAAATTGAAGAAACCGTGATTCAGAGCACTGAGATCAACCAGGAAACTGTGGTGGAAGAACCTGTTTTACAGGTTGAGGATATTGCGGTTGTGGAAGAAGAGGAAGAAGATATTGAGGTTCCCTTTGCCGTTATAGAAAATGTCCCCGTTTTCCCCGGTTGTAAGGAGGGCAGTAACGAGGCCCAAAAAGCCTGTTTTCAAAAGAAAATACAGGAACATATCATAAAACAGTTTACCTACCCTGATGTAGCGGTAGAATTGGGCATAGAAGGCAAGGTATTTGTGCAGTTCATTATAGACAAAACGGGTTATATCACTAACATTAGAACTAGGGGCCCTGATAAATTATTGGAAAAGGAAGCCAATAGGATTATAGCGGCACTGCCCCAAATGACCCCTGGCCAACAAAGGGGAAGACCAGTAAAGGTGCCCTACACCATACCCATTACCTTTAGATTGCAGTAAGCACTATAATTAGCCTCCGTTCCATGGAGTGCCAAGTCTGCCATACCCTTAAAAACCGAAACCGAATCCTACTTGCACCATATTTCCCTCTACCGAATTAAAGTACCCTGCATTAAAGGATAAAAAATTAAACCCGCTAACCCATACCCCGCCTCCTTGTGAGGTATGCCATTTGTCACTGCCTGCCCCGTTCCAGACCCTCCCGTAGTCGAATCCGCCATAAACCCCAATGGTAATGGGTGCTATAGCAGTAGGATAAGTCTTTAACCTGAGCCTTAGGTCTGAGGTTTGATATAAATAAGAACGGCCCGTAAAGCGCTCGTCCCGAAACCCTCTTATGCCGTTATCGCCGCCAATAGATGGGGCATGATAAAAGAAATAGGTTCCATTACCAATATTTGTCCTATACTCCGCCGTAGTACCCAAAACCAAATCTCCCGATGCTATTAATTTATGGCTTATTCCCGCCTTGAAGGCGAAATAACCAAATTGATTATCGGCATTATCGGTGTTCATCTTGTAACCCATGGTCATTCCCAAATACAAGGCCTTGGTAGGGAAATCATCGGCGTCATCGTTTTTGTAATAAGCAGAGGTCTCTGCCCCAACATAGTGCTGGGATTCAAAAATTTCTGGATCTAAATTGGAGGGAACAAAAAAACGACTCTGTTGTTCCTTTAACTCATAGGATTCATAGAGCGCCTTAATACGCAAGGTGTGGTACGCTATTCCGGCATTAAGGCGAATTTTATGCATCCGCGCCCGATAATAGTCCCTACCCAATTCGTCCTCCCTATTAATGGTTTCATTTCCTGTCCCAAAATAGTTATTGGAAAACCTATCGGTAGTGTAATACCCTTCCAATTCAAGATTCCATTTTGGAAAAATATTGGCAAATACTCCTTGATAGGTAAGCTCCAATGCCTTAAAAAGAAAATAATAGTTGGCTCCCACAGTATGCTTTTGTCGAAAATCCTCTCCGTTAAAACCTCTATTGAAATAGGTATTTTTGGCCCCAATGTAAAAACCATCATCAGTCCTATACCCTACAGCAGGAAGAAATATATTACTATTTTCCTGCAAATAGCGCCAATGAAAAGTATTGGTAGCGTATACATCGGTTAGCTGATGCCGAGGCTTATCCTCTACAAACTTTATCTCGTCGTGTTTCCAATCGTATACTTTTAATTTAGCAGGATTGGAAATAGTATACTTATCCTCCCCGTACCCTCCTATCAATCTAATAAATATGTCATTATCACCCTCCCCAGACAGTATAAATTCATCATCATCACCCTGCCCATAAATCCATATTTCCTTGGTTTTATGAGCACTAAAGGTCCGTTCCAGCATTTTTTCGTTCTTCCTATCGGTCAACAGCCTTCTCAACACTACCTTGGTCTTGCCTTTAGGAAGTCTGGTAATCTCTATCAAATCATCTTTTTCCGTCCCGTGGAGTGTCACTATGCGCTCCAAATAATCTGCATATTCCCTGGCATAGTCTGGTAGTTTGGCCAAACGTTGCTTTAGGTGGCCCTTAATACGTTGGGCGGTACTATCCCGCACCTCCAGGGGTAAATTTAAAAAAGCCTTGTCTATTTCCTTTTCCGATAGTTTTGACTGAATAAACAAAGCCTCTTTCTCCCATACCTCAGCATCGTATTTTGTAAGCAAGGCACGATCCAATCGACTCCCCCCCATATTTAACCACTTAACATCTTCTATTTCCGGACTATAGGATTCCCAGCGTCTGGTATCCGGCACAAAAAGCTTAATTGCCTTAAGTGCTACACCATCAAACCTGGGAAAGGCATTGTCCCGATCCCTGGGAATGGGCAAAAATTCTTTATCTCCGTTCTCTTTTTCATATTCTGCCCACCTCCATTGATCTTGGTGCCTATCCCAATCCCCAATGAGCATATCAAAAATTCGCGCCCTAATGAAATCTCTCTGGTCTATCGTATAGGATTCATCACTGCTTATTTTCTCAAGCATATCGGTGGTACTCTCCATCTCCTTCATTTTTCCCGACTCATCCACAGTTCTTCTATAGCCTTTAAAATTGACCTGTTCATCCGATGGCCTCTCTTCTATAAAATAGAGCTCGTTCCCAAACTTTTCATTTAAATCTCCTAATCGTTGTTGTTTGGGTATGTAGTATAGGGAAGGGCTGGAATGGTTTACATTTACTGCCTTGGCCAATGGATTAATAACCAACTGCATATAGGGATGGGCCGTAGTAAAGAAGTCGGATATCACTTCCTCTGCCCAGGTATCCCTATATTTTTCTTCCTCGTAGGCGATCCCTTTAATTTTAAATTTCAAGAACTTAAGGGCATTTTTCCGGAGCGACCTCATGGCATACTCCTTGCCATTACTGTCTTCAAGGCGAATGGAATAAGATTGATGCCCCCCTCCCTCCTTGGTTACCCTTAGGCCTCCGTAGAGCGTGTCCAAATATGCTACCGGAGCGGTAACCGAGGTGCCAAAGTACTCACGGTAACGTTTTCCCCATAAAAATTTATAGAAACCAGATTTATTCAATTCTTTGGGATCGTCCAATACCGCCTTTTTCTTGGTCTTATCCATTAGGGTGTTAAAGCTTTTTGACTCCCTGTCCCCAAACAGTTCCGGAAGCACTTTCATAGCACTTATGGGGCTGCTACTGCTAATAAAGCTGACCCTTGAAGAACCATCCATAAAATACTCCAATTTTGCGAAGCCATTGTCACCATGGGTGTATTTCCCCTCATAATCCAATGTCCCCCCTATGGTTGTTATGTTATCCGCACCAATTTTAGTAGGTGTTTTTTTGGTTAGTGACCCTGCTATTATTTGATGGATCCCACCGCCAGTAAGGTATTGCAGGCTTTCTTCATGCCCTGACACGATGGTAATCCTATCGGAGGCCTTGGCCAGGGCACTCACCAATATCCTTAGGTAATTATAACGTCTTGATTCCAGGAGGTCTGGCGAAAATGCTCCTAACTTGGATATCCCGTTTATCATGGTCCCTACAACTGGTAAGGGTGTAATATGACTTTTTAAACTTTCCTTACCAGCATATTTCCCATTGCTAAAAATGGGGTGATGCATGGCAATTATTATGTTTTTATCCTGTCCGTCATTAATGTACCCTTCCAATTCTTCCAAAAACCTACGTCTGGTTTTAATATCGGTACACTTCTTATTTATATCCTCTACCCTGGACCAGTTGGAAATAAACCACTTGGAATCCAACACAATAAGATCTAATTGATCATTGATCACCAAATGTTCTATAGGACAGGCATTTTCCGGAAAGAAGTTTATATTCTCCCTTTCCAAGTCTTTGACAACATCCTCAATTTTTTCAACGTTAGCAGATTTAAAACTCTTCCATTCATTGTTTCCAGGCAGGAAAATTATATTTCCCTTAAAATTTTCGGCCAATTTAATTTGTTGCTCCAACAGAGCCTTATCCATATTCCACACCCCTTCTTGCGCTGAAATATTATCCCCTGTAAAAATCAGGGTACTCTCTTTGGGAGCCTTGTTTAAGCTAGAATCCAGTAGTTTTATAGCCAACTCCGAACTTCCTTTACCTTTATTGCCATAGCCTCCTGCTATGTAAAATGTATGCAATAAACTGTCTTGTTGCCCCAATGGAAGAAAGGAAGTATTATTCTCAACATATTGGGGGGCATAGGTAGCGCATGCTTCCATCAGCAAAGCCAGAAGCACTAAAACAGCTATTTTTAGAAATGGGTACATTTTCATTGACAATGATTTTTTACTAAATAGGTATATTTTCTTTTGAACCCCATTCCTTTCTAGGTTGGGAATCTTATAATAGTGAGGTAGCCCCCTACTTAAAAGTCAGGATCAAGATTCCAGAAAAACTCCTGACAATACTATCCCCATGATAATTACCGCCAACATGACCATAATGATAATGGCCCCTATTATTGTCTTTTTATTATCCTGAAAGATATAATTACGACTTTTGTCTTCTTCTTTTTTAACAAATTTTGCGTCTTCTTCACCTTGTTTAATGGCCATAAATTCTATTCTTTTTTTATTAGCCCAAAATACATCGGGCCAGCCGTATCACTTAATTCAATCAGTCAAAATATTGACTCTTTTATTTAGGGGACCCAAAAGTAATAGTCTAGGCAGGTTGACTTAGCGGAATGTAGTTAAACCTAATCTTTCCCAAATGCTCCTCATGTACAAATCCCTCTTCATAATGGCCCCACTCTATTTTTACATTTGTTTCTGCCTTGCTATATTGCGAAAGCAAGTTCTCTGAAGCCAGAATATACTCTTCATCAGGGATGTTATTTTTTAGGAGTCTGTGGGCAGTAATAACGTCTTCACCTATAAGCTTTATTCTTTTACCTACAGGTACCAGTCCTACCTCTTTACCATAGTGAAGGATGATTTTCAATCCCAATACTTCGGGTATTAGTTCTGCCGCCTCCTCCCCGGCATATCTAGCCTTAAGCGCATGTAGTTGTTTATAAAACTCGGCGTAAAAAAATCGGCATTGATCCAAAACATCTGAAAGGAGGGTAATTCGCCAGTTCTGTAGAACAGAACGGCATCTCCTTCAATTTCCGAAATTTTAAGCCCTATTTCATTGCTGTAAACAATTTTATTCAAGAGGGAAGGAATAACTTTTGAGCTTAGCTCAAAGTCGGTTTTACTCATAAATTGGGTAAAGCCACTTATATCCGGTATGCATAATAAAGTTGGCAAGGCTTTCATAATTTAAACGATTTGAGATCTTCTTGAATATTGACAACTACCTAGGAAAGGGGTATATTTTTTTTGGAAACAATACTATTCCAAGGTATATATTAAGGTTTTATTCTTCCTTCACAATGGTGTATTTGTCAACTGTACGGTCGGCAATCATAGGCTGCTGCACCTTTCCTTTTTGGCTCTATCGCAGAACTCAACACCATTTTTCATGCTAAAAAACAAAATTTTTTTCTCCTAAATTACGATGGGAAGCTTTAGGGATAATCATTTATCCATTAGCATTAAACTTTAGATGGTTGCCCGCATTATGAGGCCCTACCAACTACTATTTTACTTTCCAAACCCCTCTTCATAAAGTTTGTTGGGACGGAGGTGGAAAGGAGATGAAACAGAGTGGGAACGGAATAAGTAGTACCAAAAAGCACATTAATATAGAGTCAGTCACATGGAGCGGACGCCCTTATTAGCAGCTTCACCTACGGAAATACCATTTTATTAACTTTTCTGGGCCACCCTTTGATAATCTGCAAGTTGCTGCGGCCCCTCCAACAAAATCCTTACAATTTGAAGCGTACCGTCATCTTTGGTGGCAATCTCCCATTTAATAAGGGCTATGGTCCCTTTTTGGATTTCCAGCCCCGTGATGCTACGAGGGTGAACGCAGCTGCCGTCATTAAAAAATGGAATTTCCCCAGGCTGTGGAAATCGTGGTCTATGGGTATGTCCTGCCACTGTGAGAATTTCATTATTGGCCAAAATCCACTTCTTTATGCGTTTTTCTATCCTAATGAGCTCCTTATAATTTCTGGCAGGGCTGGTGGGGTCTGCAATACCCCACACCTGCAAGGGCTTCCATAGCACTCTGACCAGGAATCTGGCCCAACGCCAAAAGGTATAGTTCCACCAATCGGCCTGATGTCCGTGTGTCAATAGCACTTCCTGTCCGCTATCCCTATGTTTTAGGATTATGGCCTCGTGATAGGTAATATCCTCAAATAATTCCTTATCACAATCATCAATAGGCTCAAAATAAGAGGATAGATTTTTCTTTACATAATTAGGGTCCTTGTAAACCATATCGTGGTTCCCCCAAATCATGTGCAGCCTTTTTTCCAAATGAAACTTCTTAAGGAGTTTATAGACGTTTTTATGTGCCGCAAAAATTGAATCGAAGCCTATATTCTCCCAGAGTTCGTCCCCGTCTCCCAATTCGCAGTAATCATAACCTTCATTAAAGTAGTACCTCAAGGCATGAAAATAAATATTGCGGTTATTGGCAAATTCGTCCGCAAAACTATTATCGCCCCTGTGGCAATCGCTGAATAGAACAATTTTTGAATTATTGTCAAAGGGAAGAATTTTGGCTTGGGAATAGGCCCTGGACAATCTGCTAAAAGAGGACATGACTTTTTGG
>CAXAVP010000162.1:0-9970 GCA_963972175.1 uncultured Arenibacter sp. | reverse complement strand
TAACCCTGATGGTGCTGGGCCACTTTATATTATAGATGGTCTCATTAGGAATAATATGGATGATTTGAACCCGGCGGATATCGAATCTGTTCAAGTTTTGAAGGATGCTGCTGCTGCTTCTATTTACGGGTCACGAGCGTCTAATGGCGTTATTATAGTGACTACCAAAAC
This sequence comes from uncultured Arenibacter sp., assembly GCA_963972175.1. Taxonomy (GTDB): domain Bacteria; phylum Bacteroidota; class Bacteroidia; order Flavobacteriales; family Flavobacteriaceae; genus Arenibacter. The sequence goes on along the minus strand of CAXAVP010000162.1, from coordinate 9,799 downwards.
AGGAAAAGGTAAGCCAAAAATAAATTATAGTATGACCACGGGTATGTCTCAAATTGGTAAAACATATGATTTGGTTTCAGCTCGTGATTATATTGATTATGGTAGACTAGGGTTGGCAGCGACAGGGGAAAAGCATCCGGAGCGCCTTTCAAGATTGGATTTGCCTGTAGGAGCTGGAATTGGTAATGATTTAACGAATAATACCAGTTTTACAACACAATACTTACAACCTGGAGTAAATGACCATAAGTTGAATGAAGGGTGGGAGAGTATGCCCGATCCGTTGGATCCAACTAAGACTATAATTTTTAAGGATACCGATTGGCAGGAAAAATTATTTAATACGGGAATAACTACAAACCACCATCTTTCTTTTTCGGGTAGCACCGAGGGTGCTGAGTATGATGTAAGTGTTGGTTATTTTAATAGTGAAGGGGTTGCTCTTAGAACTGATTATGAGCGATATACAGCCAAAATGTACGGTGGATTTAATATTAGGGATAATTTCAAAGTTTGGGGCCGTGTCAATTACAGTACTTCAAACAATAATCAAGTATATAGCTCCAATCAAATATTTCAAAGGTCCTTAGGATTGCCTCCAACGGCCAAATTTAGGTTTGAGGATGGCACCCTGGCTCCCGGTCAAAATAGGAGTATAGGCAATCCAGTCTATCATTTAGGTAGGTTTGATAAGGAACGAAGGGATTATAGGTTGGCACTTTCTATAGGTGCCGATTACCAAATATTTTCGGATTTAACATTTTCTCCATTTTTTTCTTACTCTCAAGAACAAGATTTGGATAATGCCTTTCAGAAATCGTATTTCAATACCGCGACATCATTTAATGATTCGAGAAACGCCAGCGCAGATTTTGCACAGGATGTAACTACTCAAATAGAAGGTGTTTTTACATACGCTAAAAATTTAAAGGATGATCACTCTATAAATGCTAAGGCCGGGTTTTCACGGGTAGCAAGAGAAGCATACTTTTTAGGAGCGGACGGTCGTGGGGCATCTTCTGATTTAATCTCAACTTTAAACGCATCTGCAGAACCTACGAATGTAACAAGTTCTTTTTCTACACGAAACATTATAGGTTTCTTTGGACGGGTGAATTATGATTATAAAAGAAAGTATCTTTTGACTGCTAGTATTCGACATGACGGTGCATCAAATTTGGGGGCGGATCATAAATGGGGGACATTCCCAGGAATTTCCGCAGGTTGGAATGTTCATAGAGAAAATTTTTGGAATGAAAACTCCACTACTTTTAGTTCTTTAAAATTTAGAGCTAGTTATGGTGTGACAGGGAACATCGGTCAGCTATCAGATTATAAATACCAAGGGGTTTATGGCGTTGGAAGTAAATATAACGGAAAGGCTGCGGTATTGAATTCCTCACTGTCCAACGATGCTCTTCAGTGGGAACAAACCGAAGCTGTTGGTATAGGATTTGACTTAGGATTGTTTAATAAAAGGGTGTCCTTGTTATTTGATTATTATAATCGAGATACTCATAATTTAATTACCAGTTTTACTTTGCCGAAAGTTACTGGGTTTTCAAGTATCCTAACCAATTTAGGGGATCTTAATAATGAAGGAGTTGAGTTTGAGTTAAGAGCAAGTGTTATTGAAAATGAGAATTTTGGATGGTCCTCCGCCTTAAACCTTTCTCATAATAAAAATACCATAACAAAATTGCCTGAAAATGGAAATGAAAATAATAGAATAGGAGGCTATGAGGTGGCGGATCCTGAAAACGGAGGGACCAGGTGGGTGGCTGGCTTGCAGGAAGGTTATACCATGGGAGATCTGTATACCTATGAGGTTTTGGGTGTGTACTCTACAACAGCTGAAGCTCAGGCAGGGCCGATAGATGAGTTGGTTGCAGGGTCAGATAAAAGTAAGCAGGGTGGTGATGTCATATTTAAAGATGTCAACAATGATGGTGTTATAAATACTTTAGATAGGGTATATGTAGGTAACGAATATCCTGACTGGACTGGTGGTTTTACGAACACATTCAATTATAAAAACCTTAGTCTTACGATACGCACCGATTTTTCGGTAGGGCATACTATTAAAAATGAAATGCATGGAGTTTATCTAGGGCAATGGCAAGGTGATATAGGAATTACTAAGGAAGTACTAAGGTCTTGGGAAAATGAGGGTGATGTTACTGATATTCCGAGATACTATTGGGCGGATCAATTGGCTCAAAATAATAACTTCCGGACAGGTGGGGGCCAAAGTAAAGCCATGAATTCGGATTTTTATGAGAAAGGTGATTATTTGGCTTTAAGAGAAATAACACTTAGCTATAGCCTGCCAATTACTTCAGGGGTTAAAAAAATAGGGATTACAAATCTCCGTTTATATGCGACGGGAAGTAACTTGGGATATTTAACTAATTATAGAGGATTATTACCTGAGGATGGAGGAATTGACAGCGGTAGATATCCAAACCCACAAACCTTTTTACTAGGCTTAAATGTTTCATTGTAATAAGAAACCAAAAAAATATAAATTCAGATATTACGAAAACATATAAAATTATAATGATGAGTATGCTGCCACTCTTTTTGTTGGTTGCCTCTTGTGAAAAAGATTTAAACTTGACTCCTGAAAGTGTTATTGGGGCTAATTCTTATTGGAAGAATCAAGGAGATGTTGAATCTTATGTCAATGGAATGTATGTGCGCTTGCGATCAGATGCGAATGACAATCTGTTTTTTTGGGGAGAAGCACGATCAGAAGTGCTGAGTTATGGACTACAAGCCTCTGAGGGAAGGGAGCGGTATTTTGAGAATACATTAGATCGGGATGCAGCTGGCCCGGACTGGAAGAATCTATATACGGTAATTCATGATGCAAATTTAATAATTAAATATGCTCCTTCTATCGATTTTGATTCAGAATCAAATAAAAATATAGCTTTGGCTCAGGCACATGCTATGAGGGCTTATTGTTATTTCATCATAGCGAAGGTATGGGGTGATGCTCCTGTGAACACTGAGCCAACAGAAGGTTTTGATCCAGTGAACAGTTTTAAGGCACGTGACAATGTATCCGAGGTTATGAATTTGGTTAAATCAGATATTGATGCCGCACTAGGGCTGTTTCCTGATAATACATTTTCCAACGGGAGGTCTCAATGGTCTAAACCTTCCGTGAATGCCCTGAAGGGTGAAGTTTATTTATGGACTGGAAAACTAATGGGAGGTGGTACATCAGACATTACTACCGCCCTGACTGCCTTAGAAAGTGTTCATTCTGCTGATGTGGAGCTATTAAGTAATTACGATGAGATCTTTAGATATAGCAATAAAGGCAATAAGGAGATTTTAATGGCCATTCATTACGAAGACCTGGAATCTGGGAATAATTTTAACGATGGCATGTATATTCGAGGAGATCAAATCCCTGCCAATGGCGATCCTGCAGCCAAGGCTTTATTGGGAGAAGGGGGAGGATTGAATAGGTGGGCTCCATCGGAATTGTTTAGAAATCAGTGGACTGATGATGATACTCGTAAAAATGCAACTTTTGTTCTGATGAATACTGAAAACCCGGATAATGCCGGAGTTTATGATCAATTCTATGCTTCGGCCGTATTGAAGTATAGAGGATTTGTAGATGCCGGAACTAGAAAGTATATGGATGATATTATCCTGTACCGATATGCAGACGTTTTATTGATGATTGCTGAAGCTAAAAATGCTTTGAACCAAGACCCGACAGATGAAATGAATCTTATTAGGCAAAGGGCCTATGGGGCAAATTATCCTGGGCATGAATTCATTAATGGATCAATGGAAGAGAATGATGATGCCATATTACAAGAGCGTTTATTTGAATTGTCTTTTGAGGGAAAAAGATGGTATGATCTTTTAAGATTCGAAAAAGCATTTGAAATGGTGCCTACTTTGGTAGGTGAGTCGGAACACAAGAAGTTGTTCCCTATATCGCAGGGAACGATCAATTTAAATGGATTAATTGAACAAAACCCAGGCTATTAGGAAGTTAGTTGAAAATATTGAGTTGGTTTAGTTGTTAGTTAGTTTTAAGGGGAGGGCTTCTGGCCTTCCTCTTTTATGATATATAAAATTATAATTCTGTGTAACTTATGAAAGGATCTAAAATAGTATTCTGTATTCTTGGATATTGTTTGTCTAGTCTCTTGGTGCAAGCTCAAACTCCCAATTTGCCAAACTTTGTGATTATTTTAGCTGATGATTTAGGGTACGGAGATCTTGGAATTTACGGGCACCCAATGATAAAGACACCCCATCTAGATAAACTGGCTGAAGAAGGTATAAAATTCACGGACTGCTATGCCTCATCTCCAATGTGTTCTCCTTCTAGGGCAGGATTGCTAACAGGAAGGGTGCCTTATAGGACCGGAGTATATGATTGGATAGCCCCGGACTCAACTATGTGTTTGCCAAAAAAGGAAATGACCATTGCTTCAATTTTGAAAACAAAGGGATACCAGACAGCAAGTATTGGCAAGTGGCATTTAAATGGGAAGTTCAATGTCCCTAATCAACCACAACCGGATGATCATGGTTTTGATTACTGGTTTGGTTGCCAGTATAGTCTAGAGCACCTTGACCCAGAAGGATTCTTTAGAAATGGGAAAGCAGTTACAACTATGGGCTATGCAGCCGATATTGTCGCAAATGAAGCTATAGGCTGGCTGGAACAAAAAAGGGACCCAGATCGCCCTTTTTTTCAGTATATAGCTTTTCTTGAGCCACACGAACCAATAATGTCTCCGGTAGATCTTGTAGAACAATATTTGGATCAGGGGAAGAAAGCTGAGTATTATGCGAATGTGGCTAACTTGGATAGAGCGGTTGGAAGAATATTAAACAAATTGGATGAATTGGGGTTGTCAGAAAGCACCTTGATTATATTTACTTCGGATAATGGTCCAGCGCAATATACTCCCGATGGCTATTTTAATAAGTCTCATGGCTCTGCAGGTCCTTTCAAGGGCTATAAGCGCCATATGTTTGAAGGAGGTCTAAGAGTGCCAGGAATATTTAGGTGGAAGGGGAAGATTGCGCCAGGACAAATCAACGCAACACCAATCTCTAACACTGACATTTTTCCAACACTTTCCAAATTGGCAGGAATTGAAATGCCTAAAGAGCTCGTTCTGGATGGTACGGATATAAGTCCAATTTTTTATAATGAGAAATTAAAAAGAAATAAGTCTTTGCATTGGCATTTCTATGATCCATGGGGAGGACCACAATCTTTATTAAGGGAAGGTGATTTTGTTATAGGGGCACAATGGGATGCGGGTGACTTTCATAAAGGTGGGAGGTTCCACCCAAAAGAGGTAAGTGTTATTAAAAGTACAGGACTTACAGATTTTAGATTGTACAATATCAAACATGATCAATATCAAGTGATGGATATTTCAAAATCTGAACCAAGGATATTTAAAAAATTAAAAAAAGCATTGATTTCTTATCACAAGGAAGTTATGGAAGAAGCTCCTTATATAAAAATACAATAAACATAGACCTATGAATACATCAGTAATGACCATATTGATTTTATCCTTTTTTTCATTATTTATATCTGGTTGTAAATCAGCTGAGGAACTAAATAGGCAAAGACCTAATATTTTATTGATTGTGTCCGAGGACAATGGTCCAGACCTTGGTTGTTATGGTGTCAAGGAGGTAAGCACGCCCAATTTGGATGGTTTGGCTAAGGAAGGAGTATTGTTCGAACGGGCATTCGTTCCTTATAGTGTGTGTAGTCCTTCTCGGGCGGTGATTTTTACAGGGTTATATCCACATCAAAATGGACAGATAGGGTTGGCTACCCATAAGTTTAAAATGTACGATAGCATAAAAACTCTACCAAAATATTTAAATGAAGCGGGATATTCCACTGGTATTATAGGAAAGCTTCATGTAAACCCAGAAAAGGAAATTCCTTTCGATTTTAGTGCAATTCCCGGTAGTAATTTTGGAAAAAAGAATCTGAAAGAATATGCAGAGGAAGCATTTGATTTCATTATGGGATCGGATAACCCCTTCTTTTTAATGGTGAATTATCCCGATGCCCATTTCCCGTTACAAAAACAAGTTGAAGGGATGCCTAAAGATCCTTTGGATGGGAGTGATTTGAATGCTTCCTTGCCGTTTATAGGGGCTGATAGTGAACGCCTAAGGGAGTTTACTGCTAACTATTATAATAGTATGAACAGACTGGACGAATCCGTAGGGATGCTCCTACAAAAGCTCAAAGCTTCAGGGAAAGCGGAAAATACTATTATTATATATTTGGGAGATCATGGAGCACAATTCTCTAGAGGAAAATGTAGTAACTATGAGGCGGGTTTACGTGTCCCACTAATCATAAAAGATCCGAACCTAGAGGCGAAGAACGTTCGTCAAATGGAACTAGTTAATACGATCGATCTATTACCGACCTTCCTTGATATTGCAGAAGCGGATTTCCCGAAAAATCTTCCAGGTATGTCGATATTGCCTTTATTGAATGGAGCTCATGTGAAGAATAACAGGAAGTATATATTTGCAGGGGGTAACGGATCCACAAGTTTATTATATTATCCGAGAAGAAGCGTAAGGGATGACAGGTATAAGTTGATATTGAACATGCTACATGGAAAAGAAAATCCACATTATGCTTTTTATGAGACACATATAAACGGACATTTTAATGCGGGAACGGAAGAAAAGGAACTTAAGAGTGCATCACCAGAGGTAATCAATGCCTATGGAACATGGAGAAATCCACCTAAATATGAATTATACGATCTGCAAAATGATCCTTATGAATTTAATAATCTAGCAGGTGATAGCGAGTTTCAAGATATTTTATACAGGTTGAAGTCCGCCTTAGAAGACTGGCAGCAGGAAACCAAGGATCCTTTGGCCGATCCTTTAAAATTTAAGAGGTTTAACAAGGAAATTGACTCTATAAATAAGCATTTTCCAAACCATTCGTATAGTCGTAACAAAAACTTCAAATGGCGCTATCCCGGGTATTTCAATTCTAATTGAGCTAGGAGCAAATTTTGATGTTTGTGTTATTTGATTGATATTGAACATTTATGAGAATATTCTAATTTGTATGATGGGATTTGGTTTCCAGGCCAAAGGCCAATTATATAGTCTTGTATTGCTGCCTAATTCAAGGGAAGGAGGTAAATTGAGGTTTGTCTCCCACGAAAAAAGTAATTGTCTTTAACATGAGATCAAGCACTAACAAACAGTTGGGTCACATTCTTTAATTGTTATTCTATTATTTTGTTTTTACTAATAATGATTATTTTCAGATAATTCTGAATTTACTGCATTTTTAGACTAGGGCTTATTTCCATTTGAAATAAAAATGGAATTCCCATAAGGTATAAGTGATATGAGAGTTTTTCCCGTTACGCAGCCATTTTGATCCAAGCGGGTCAACAAAATAGTTAAAGAACTCTTGTACTGCAAGTAGGGCTTACACGAGAAATATCCTCTCCTTTAGATATGTATGTTAAGTTCAAATTCAGTATGTGGTTAAAGAACTGTATCCATTTTATTTTTTGCTCAAAATTCAGCTTCCAGCGCCAAGGGCTGTTTTTTTTCACCGTATTTCCAAAATTTTTAGTTATTGTGTCCTAATTTGGATACTTCGCCGTTGGTAGCGATCAAACCACTAGTACAGAAAGATGCAGTATTGAGAACATCCTGTTTTTGTGTCTATTTCTAGTTCTTTCCGTCCTATGTTGGATACTCACGATATTTTCGGTATTAGTTTATATTTGAAATAGAGGCTATATTGGATAGGGGTTCAGGTGGTTGTGAGGTTATTTTGGTGTTCATCCCAATTGTATGTTGGTTTAAATTTTCTTTATTTGGGATTATTTTATAGTATTGTTTTATTTAATACCTTTCTTACAAAGGTTCTTAATGGAAAAATTGGCTGCAATTGCAATCGATATAATATTATTTTTGTTGCCATTATGGTAACTGTCAATTCCTTTGTTTACTGCATTTTATGACACAATAATTAAATTTTATAAGTGTCGTAGCTTTCTATTGGGACCTGATTCGGTTATATTTTCTAATTTCATACTGTGCAGAGCTTATGTCTTTTCTTAGGTGCGGGTTGATCTACTTGTCTTATCTTTAAAGATTAGACTAAAAATATAGCCAAAAATAAAGCAAGAACCGACCCCTATAAAAGAGTATAAAAGAAAATTTATTGGGGTGTAGACACTCACATACCATAATAATAAGGCACTTAGTACCAAGCCTATTATTGTACCTGTGGAATTGGCACGTTTGGTAAGCATTCCTAATAAGAACATACCTCCCAATCCTCCAGTAAACAATCCTAGAAATCTATAAAACTGGTCCCATAAGGATTTAATATTCGAATTTGCCATCCATAGGGCCAATATAACTCCTAATATTCCTATTATAACGGTTATGATCCTAGCGACCTTAAGTAGTTTTATATCCGGTATATTAGGATTGTACCGTTTGAACAAATCGTTGCAAAATGCTGTGGAAACTGAATTTAAACTGCTGCTGATACTGGACATTGCCGCCGAAAAGATACCTGCAATTAGTAAGCCCGATACGCCCTTAGGCAGCTCCTTTACTATATACCAAGGAAATAGCGAATCATTATTGGAAATTGCAGGAGAAAGTTTCTCAGGCATTTCAGAGTAAAAAATATATAATAATGTGCCTATTCCAAAAAATATGATGGTCGCGGGAAGTGTAAGAAATGCATTAGTGTATAATGTCTTCTGTGAGTCCTTGATATTGTTGCTGGTCAAAAATCGTTGAACTACAGTTTGATCGGTTCCTTGTGTGACCATTGCAGAAGCTAATCCACCTATAAAGACTACCCAAAATGTGGATTCGGTAAAATTGATGTCGAAATTCAATATATTGAACTTTTCCTTTTCGGAGGCATAGGCTATTATTTCAGTTATGGAGGAATCTGTATGCATTAGAATCCAGATTATAGCGACAATACTACCACCCAAAAGTACAATTACTTGCAATACATCGGTCCAAATTACTGCTTCTATACCACCAAAAGTGGTGTAAAGAACACATAATATCCCCATTAATAAAATACAGGTTTCTACGGAGATACCTGTAACTATCGAGATGGCCAATGAAGGTAACAAAAGCACTATTCCTATTCTTCCCAATTGGAAAATGATAAATGAAATACTGCCAAATGCCCGGGCAAAATAGTTGAATCTTTTCTCCAAATATTCGTATGCCGTTGCTATATGTAACTGATTAAAAAATGGAATAAAAATGAAGGCAATAATTGGTGTTATTGCAATAGCTGCAATATTCAGCATAAAGAAAGACCAATCCGTTGTGAATGATTTCGCTGGTATGGCCATAAAAGTTATTGCGCTTAAAAGTGTGCCAAAGACACTTAATCCCGAAGCCCACCATGGAATTCTACCACCGCCAACAAAATAATCATCGGTTGATTTTTGTTTACGTGCGAAATAAACCCCAATGAATAAGGAAATTAGTAGGTATAAAATTAACACTACATAATTAAGAACTCCAAAAACGTGGGTTGCCTCGGTATCTTGAAATTTAAAGATTTTCGGAGTCCGTATTCCCGGGGCGACCTCTCCTGAAACTAGTAAGAAACTATCCTCTTTTTTTATGCCTAGGGAGGTAACAGGAAGTTTAACGTTTAAGGTATCAAAAATAAACCATTTGTTGAACTAAACCTAAAGGTAGCTTCAAGCAGTTATTAGCCCACTGTTCACTA
>CAXAVP010000161.1:0-10023 GCA_963972175.1 uncultured Arenibacter sp. | reverse complement strand
TCATTGTATTGGTTTGCTGGGTTGGTCTGATCAAATACAGAAGCAAAATCCTCCAACAATCTATGAGGTGAATTATTGATTATCTCATCACACTCCTCTTTAGCCAATAACCATTCTTCATCAAATAAATGAAATTTAGCCTTCAAGGCAGCAGCGGCCCACTTACTGGCCCTTCCTAGATCCCCTCCGGAATACGAACTTGGTAAAAGCTCAAAAGCCGTAGCCAAATCATTTTTCATATCCGTTCTTATCTGCTCTTTTGAAAATCTTTCCAATGAACCCAATTCATCAAGTGGTAATAATTCCCTGAAGTAAGGTACATCGCCCCAAAGATTGGTCAAATGAAAATAGGCCAGAGCACGAATAAAAAGACTCTCCCCTAACACCTGACTTCTGATGGCATCCGATAAATTTTCATTGCCTTCAACATTCTCAATATTTAGGGAGGCATTTCTTACTATTTCGTAAAGGGATGCCCACACTCCGTTACCATCGGAAACACCCTCTGCTATTAAATAATTATGGATTTGTCCATTGACATTTCTGCTTGGTCCTACTTCGTCTGCCCCATTAACATAATAATTATCCAATCCACGTGTTTTATACAAACTGCCTCTGTGCAATATTCTATACAATCCGTTCGATGCCAACAAGGCCTCCTGATCATTATTGAAAAAATTATCTGTCGCTATTTGATCTCGAAGGTCTTCCTCCAAGAATTTATCACAGCTTAACAGAAGAACAAAAGCCATGGATAAAAGACCTGTTTTTATAAATATATTTTTCATGTTCTTGTTTTTTAAAATTCTAATTTAACTCCGGTTACTATACTTCTAGCATAGGGATACTGACCACTAGCAAAACCTTGTGATACGGAGCCAAATCCACTTCCTGCTGTAAAATTGTTTACCTCAGGGTCCCCCAATTGAAAATCAGAAAACAACAAAAGGTTTTTTCCTGAAACATAAATGTTCAGAGATTTGAATATCTTATCCAATTTTGCTTTTGCCAATGGAATATCATAAGACAAGGATACCGAACGCAATCTAACAAAGGAACCATCCTCCACGTTTGCCGTACTGTTTGGATTGAACAAACTTGTTGATGTCCCTGCCCTTGGAATGTCAGATGTTTCATTTATTCCAGGAACATATCGATCTAAAACCCTAGAATCCACATTTTCATCCCCTCTTCCAAAGAAGGATCTTTGGGATACTACATTAAATATGTCCGCACCAAATGAATATTGAAAGAATACATCCAAATTTAAACCTTTGTAGGAGAAATTATTTCTGAAACCTCCATAAATATCCGGTTGAGGACTCCCTATAACACTATAATCCTCTTGGTTAATAACTCCATCTTCATTAACATCACGATACCTTGGACTTCCAAGAAATGCACGGCCTATAGCCTGATCGTCAATAATTTCTTGTGGATCCTTGTAGGTACCCAAATATTCCGCACCAAAGAATACGGGCATAGCTTCTCCCACGATTAGCCGCGCCGAAGGACCACCTTGATTCCCTGTTGATTGAATATTGATAAAAGGCTCATCCCCTAAATCCAATACTTCACTCTTATTGGTAGAAACAGTCAAGGTAGTATTCCAGTTAAAATTATTGGTTGAAACGTTGACGGTATTCAACATAAACTCAAATCCTCTATTTTCCACACTACCAACATTTTCCAAAACTCTGTTTCCTGCTGTATTGGGCAAGTCCCTAAAGAGCAATAAATCTTCGGTTGTTTTCTCATAGTATCCAGCTTCGAGGTTAAGCCTGTTTTTAAACAAGCCTAATTCTAGCCCCAAATCCAATTGTTTGGTAGTTTCCCATTGCAATCCACTGGAACCAGGCGCGGCCAAAATAACCGCTGGAACAAGTGCTTCATTAAAATAGTTGAATTGCGGGTTAAATAGATCAAATGAATTATAGGCATTAACTCCTTGTTCTCCTACTATTCCATAGCTTCCCCTAAATTTCAAAGTATTTATCAAATTTACGTTTTCCATGAAACTTTCTTCATCTACATTCCATGCCGCCCCGGCGGAAGGAAAAAATGCATATTTTTTTCCTGTTTCAAAAACGGAAGAACCATCACGCCTTCCTACCAAGGTCAAAATATATCGACTATCATAACCGTAAGTTAAACGTCCCAACAAGGAGGCCAAAGTTCTTTGATTATATCCTGAACCCACCTGATAGGTCTCAGGGTCAGATCCCAATGATAAATTATTAAAACTTACCACATCATTTGGAAAACCTTCGGCAGATGCGCTACTACTTTCCGAAACAATTTTTTGAGTAGTGAAACCTCCCAAAAGCTTAAATGAATGTTTACCAAAATCCTTGTCATAGGTAAACGTTGTTTCGCTTAAGATATCTTTGGACTGTGTGGTAGACACCTGGGCATACCCTCCAATATTATTGTTCAAAATACGTTCGGGCAATACACTGGGCTGGTAATCATTCCCCTTGTAATAATTTAAGGTAGCCCCAATGGAGGTCTTTAACTTAAAATCGTTAAATAGTTCATACTCGAAATATGCATTTGTAATCAAATTAGTTACCAAATTGTGATCTACTCTTAAATCTATATCGGCCTGCGGATTTCGTTGTAAAGTACCACTCAGCGGGTTTGTCCCCGTATAGTTGCCATCATCATCATAAACGGTCCTAATGGGCAATACACTTGAAATAATTTGGCCAAAATTCACTTTATTATTTTCCTGTCTTAAACTACTCACATTAAGGCGCATGCCCATTTTTAATTTATCAGATATATCCAAATCAAAATTATTCCTAAAAACAACCCTTTCAAGACCTGAATTTTTAATAACCCCATTTTGCTTAAAATAGGACAGGGAACTATAATAATTGGTACTTTCCGTTCTTCCTGTTACAGACACATCCGTATTATAAATAGTACCCATCTGTGATATTACATCGATCCAATCTGTTGTTGGCACGCTACCCGGATCATCATATTGCAATGGCAAGGAAGTATCTGTTAAGCCAACGGGAAGTTGATCTCCATTAAAGTCAATGTTGGGACCGGGCACAAACTGTCCAGATTCGTTAATGTAATCCACATAATCACGTCCTCCCAAAATTTCGATCTTATTGGCCATAATATCAGTACTCACATAAGAATTAACGCTAAAAGTGGGCTTACCAGGCGCCATGCCCTTACCACTTTTAGTGGTTATCAAAATAACCCCTGAGGCACCTCTGGTTCCATAAATAGCAAGTGCCGTTGCATCTTTCAATACATCAATAGACTCAACATCATTTACATTAATGTTATTAAGGTTAAATCCCGTGCCTACAATAAAGCCATCTACCACATATAAAGGGTCATTGTTTCCGTTTATGGAACTATTCCCTCTAATTCGAATTGTAGAGCCAGTTCCCGGCGCACCACTATTGGAAGTTACTTCAACTCCTGAAGCCCTACCCTGTAAAGCTTGATCTAATCTAGCCACAGGCTGATTCTCCAAAACGTCAGACTTTACAGTGGATACGGAGGAAACCAAATCCTTTTTAGTAGAGGTACCATATCCAATAACCACAACCTCATCCAAAAGTGATACATCTTCCTGTAGCACCACATCTATAGTAGCGGAAGTGCCTACCGTAACATTTTGGGCAATAAAGCCCAAATAACTAAATTCCAAAACCGCCCCCTGAGCAGCCTTAATGGAATAATTTCCGTCAAAATCAGCCACAGTTCCTGTAGCGGTTCCCTGTACCAGAACGTTTACCCCAGGAAGAGGCTGACCAGTTGCATCAGTCACGGTTCCGCTAACAACTTGCTGCGCTTGTAGCGACACCATACTGAAAAACAGCAGTAGCAATAAAATTCTCTTTAATTTCATATTGGTTTTTATTGGTTAACATTAAATCCGATTTTTCCTTAACAATCGGCATTGTGTAAATGTATAAGGGAGTTAAAAATTACACATCTCGATTAGGTGTCAAAATGTTGCATTCCCTTGTTATACAGGCCTAATTAGACTATTTTGCAACATTACAACCCCTAATCATAGACATAAGCACCCCTCAATTAGGGCCAATGCCGCTTATTTTTAACACTTATTAACAATATCATTGGCATTATGCATACTCAAAGACACTTAATTGCTCCATTTATTTGCGATTTTCCCCCAGGTAGTGGCAATAATGTACAGAACAAGCCATACATTATGAAGCATATTTTAATATTCTTCCTGGCCCTACTACTTTCATTAGGGAGCTTGGCCCAAGAGAAAAGTGCATATTTTCAAAAGCTGAACATAGAAGGCATCCCTTTCAACAAAAAAACCAATACTATATTTGAAGACCATCTAGGTTTTTTATGGTTGGGAACCGAGAGTGGGCTATACCGCTATGATGGCCATTCCCTAATAGAAAACCAATACGATGTATTTGATAAGCATTCCATACCCAACAATAGTATAAATTCAATAGTTGAAGATAACCTTGGAAACTTATGGATTGGGAGTGACAGCTATTTAATACTCTACAACAGAAAATCCAATAAGTTTAAAGGATATTACAAAAACAATACCTCCAAAATATTGGGAAAATCTTCAGATGGGATTATTTGGGCCAATGTAAGGAATACTGGAATTGTAAAAATCACTCCCAGTGATGTAGTAGAAGAAGTAGAATTTCATACCGATTTTAACTACAAACAGGAGAAAGGAATTTGGGCCGACAAAAAACAAATTAACAGCTTCTCTGAAGATATATTCGGCAGAACTTGGTTTGCCACACCTAATGGAATACTCTTACTTGGGGAAGAAAGCCTCTTGATAGAAACCGGATTTAAGAAGGATGCCCAGGTCTTGATAAATACTAAAAACAACAAGTTCATAGCAGCCACTAATGAAGGTATATATATTCTGGGTTATGAAAAAGACAATTATAGACTGGAAATACTTGAAACATACACCCATCTTACCGATGACGTAAAGAACGGACAGAAATTAAATGCATTGAGCCTAGACAAGGAAACCTCCGTTTTATGGGTTGGTACCCAAGCCGGGCTTATAAAAGGAATTAGAAAAAATAATAGGTATTCCTTTGAAAAGACGAACAACACCAACCACAATAGGCAATTATACAACAAGGGAATCAATGCTTTATTAAATGATAGATATAATAATTTATGGATTGCCACGAACAAAGGGGTAGATAAATATATAGGTAGAACCTCTATTTTCAACTATACCTCTATAGAAGATAACCTCAACAATTTCTTCCCTAAATCCCTATACAAGGAGAATGATCAAGAAATCCTATTATCTATTAACAACAAGGGATTGTACAGGTACAACCAAAAACTGAACCACAACCAATTATTACTGCCAATTGGCAATTACCCCATAATAGCAAGAAAAGATTTTGAAGAAAAAGAACTTCTTATTGGGGTAGGCGGTCATCTTTTAAAATCCAATAATTATAACCGAAAAAAAAAGGCGTTGGAAATAGATACTATTAAAAGTTTTTCCAAAGACATAGTAGATATAATTCCTTTAAATAAAAAAGAAATATGGGTAGGATTATGGGGTGGCGGTATAGACATAATAAATTCCGAGGAAAGCATTTCCGAATTCAAACTCAAAATTATCTCCAATTTAATGGGGAAGAATGTCTCGGTAATGCTATTGGACAGCATGCAAAACATTTGGGTAGGAACAAGAGGCGACGGACTATATAAAATAGACCTGATCAATGAAGAGATAAAAACATTTATCCCTTCTATAGATCACGGTCTTTCTTCCAATGCCATACTAAGTTTGTTGGAAACAGGGCAAGGTAACATATGGATAGGGACAAGAGGCGGAGGTTTAAATTATTATAATGCCCAGGACCACACCATAACATCCTTTGGCAAAAATGAGGGTTTACTATCTACCACTATTGCCGGTATAGAACAGGACAAAGACGGATATTTATGGCTAAGTACACGTGGAGGCATTTCGCGCTACAATATAGCCGAAAAAAAGTTTGTCAATTTTGGAATGGAAGACGGACTTGCTGAAAGTCATTTCATATTTAACTCCCACACCAAGGACGACAGAGGCATCCTATACTTTGGCTGTCCTGGTGGATTTTACAGTGTTCACACTAATAATTATCAAAAATCGAAGCTTTTACCCAACACCATCATCACTAAATTCACTGTTCTCAGCAATAGGTCAAAGCATTCCAATTTAAAAGACCTATCCACATCCCTAGCCCTTCAAGAAGACACTGCAGAATTGGAATTACCTTATAACAGTAATAATATAGCCATAGAATTCTCCTCCTTGGATTTCACTGCCCCAAACAAAAACAAATACGCTTATAAGTTGGAAGGCATCAATGATTTTTGGAACCGTACCACAAGCTCCAACAGAAATGCCAATTACAATGACCTTCCCCCTGGAAAATATACTTTTAAGGTGAGGAGCAGCAATAGCGATGGTGTTTGGAACACCACACCAGCCTCATTTAGCTTTGTAATCACCCCTCCTTATTGGAGAAGCAACTTGGCATATCTCATTTATTTTATTCTGCTAACGGTTTGTATATACATCACCTATTTACTTGTACAAAGATGGTATAAACTGAAAAAGAACTTAGTTACCGAAACCATCAGCCGAGAAAAAGACAATGAAATAAACCGAATGAAAATGGTCTTCTTTACGGATATTTCACATGAATTGCGTACTCCATTGGCCCTAATTCTGGGAACCATTGAAAAAGTAGTAAAAGAAAAAAAATTCACATTAAGTCCGTTAACCTCCCAACGTATCTACAACAACACCCTACGGATGCACAGGCTGATCAACCAAATTATGGACATAAGAAAGTTTGACGAAGGAAAACTCAAATTAAACATTTCTAAAAATGATATCGTAAAGGACATCAATACCATAAAGAATGCATTTAACGACTTTGCTAGGATTTACGAAATAAAATATGATTTCAACTGCGAAAAACAAGAAATAAAAGCTTGGTACGATGTAGATATTTTAGAAAAAATTCTCTTTAACCTTTTGTCCAACGCCTTTAAATATACTCCGAAAAAAGGGGAAATTAACGTTGCGTTACAACTGGCCAACACTCATGATCTATACTCTATTGTAAAGCTAAGGGGAAAGGGGAAATATATTAAATGCAGTGTACGGGACAATGGTATTGGAATCCCTAAAAGTGATTTGCCCAACATTTTTGATCGTTATTATCAGGCAACCAAAGCTTATAGCAATCAAATACCAGGTACCGGAATTGGCATGGAACTGGTCCAAAAACTTGTAGAAAGACATCATGGTGCCATTAGGGTTGAAAGTGAAGAAGGTGTGTTCACCGAGTTTACAATTTTTCTTCCTATCAATAAAAATGCCTTTGATAAAAGCGAAAGAATTGACACTGGCAAACCACTAACTAGAAATTTCATTCACAATTCCGAATACCAGGTCATTGAAGAAGTTTCTTCGGAATTTGAAGCAAAAACAAACTTAAATAACGAGGGTAAACCTAAGGTATTATTAGTTGAGGACAACAATGACCTAAGGTTTATGCTAAAGCAGGAATTAATAAATGACTTCTACGTTATAGAAGCCTCCAATGGCCAAGAGGGCTACGATTCAATTCTAGAAGAAAAACCGCAATTGGTTATATGCGATATTCTTATGCCGGTTGAAGACGGTATAACTATGCTAAAACGGGTCAAAGAAAATAAGGACATTAACACCATTCCCATTTTTATGTTGACTGCCAAAAATTCGGAAGAAACAAAGATTGAATGTTTAAGCTTAGGAGCGGCAGACTACATAGAAAAGCCTTTTAGTATAGAATTTGTAAAATGGAAGGTTAAAAACACCCTTCTAACCCGAAAGGAACTAAAAGCAAAATATAGCAAAATAATTACCTCGGCACCTTCTAATATTGAAGTGGAATCCAATGATGAAAAGTTTATTAAGAAACTCATACAAATTATTGAAGATTTCATGGATGACAATTTACTGAGTGTAGAGTACCTGGCCTCGGAAGTTGGAATGAGCAGGGCCAACTTGTATAGAAAAGTACAGGCCATTGTAAGTGATACTCCCGTAAACTTCATTAAACAAATACGGCTAAAAAGAGCTGCCCAATTACTCCAGAAAAACAATATGTATATTTCGGAAGTAGCCTATATGTGCGGTTTCAACAATCAGAAATACTTTAGTAAATGCTTTAGTAAGGAATATGGAAAAAGCCCCTCAGAATACGCCAAACAGTTTTCTTCGGAGAAAGTGGAACACTCATCTTAAAGACAAATTTTGAACTTAAAAGAAAAATGGGAATTTTATTGTCCCGTATAACAATGCTACCCTATTTTTGACGTAAAACCTATTTGGGAATCCATATATTCTATGAAACGCACAAAATACTTCCTCTTAATTATTGCAACCACCTTGGCGACTGTCTTCCAATCTTGTAAAGCTCCCAAGGACAAACCAACAGACAAGCCACTCCCCAATATAGTACTGATCAATGTTGACGATCTAGGATGGAAAGACCTGGGCTTTATGGGAAGTGAATATTATGAAACGCCCAATTTGGATAATTTGGCCAAAGAAGGTATGGTCTTTTACAATGCCTACGCAGGGGCGGCCAATTGTGCCCCCAGCAGGGCCTGCCTCCTTTCCGGGCTCAACACCCCGCGGCACGGGGTGTATACTGTTAGTCCATCGGATAGGGGCAACCCCAAGACCAGAAAACTGGTCCCCATAAAAAACACCAATCATCTTAATGACAGTCTATACACACTTCCACAAATGATGAAATCGGCTGGATATGTTACCGGAAGTTTTGGGAAATGGCATGTTGGAAATGATCCCAAAGCACAAGGAATAGATGTAAATGTAGGTGGGAGTGCCAGAGGTAATCCGGGATCGGGCGGCTACTTTTCTCCTTATAAAATAGATAATATTACCAATGGTCCAGAAGGGGAGTATTTAACAGACCGACTTACCAAGGAGGCCATTTCCTTTATAGAAAAACAAAGGGATACCGCTTTTTTCCTATACCTCCCTTTCTATACCGTACATACTCCAATTATGGGAAAGGAGGAACTCATAGCCAAATACAAGGACAAAGAAGGATCTAACGGACAAAACAGACCGGATTATGCCGCCATGGTAGCTTCCATGGATGAAAATGTGGGTAAATTACTTGCTGCCATTAAGGAAACTGGACTGGAAAAAAATACCATGATAATATTTACCTCAGACAATGGTGGCATTAGGGCCATTTCCGAACAAAACCCGCTGCGTGCGGGAAAAGGTTCTTACTACGAAGGCGGAATCCGTGTACCCCTTCTTATTAAGTGGCCCGGAAAGATACAGCCCAATTCAAGCTCCATGGAGCGGGTGGTTAATTTGGACCTATATCCCACCCTACAGGAAATTGTGAATCCTCGAAAAAAAGCCCCACTATTGGATGGAACAGACCTTGGTCCCATTTTCAACCAGCAATCTAGCGTTCAAAGGGACCTATTTTTTCACTTCCCCATTTATCTCCAGGAGTATCAGGGTTTACGGGATGGTAGTCGTGACCCATTGTTCCGTACCCGTCCGGGTTCGGTAATTATTTCGGGCGATTGGAAACTTCACGAGTATTTTGAGGATGGGGCATTGGAATTATATAACTTAAAATCGGATCCAGGTGAAGCCAATAATATTGCCGAAAAAAATCCGGATAAGACCAAGGAACTACATGGCAAACTTGTAGAATGGCGAAATAAAATGGATGCAGCGGTCCCAACTGTTAAAAACCCGGATTACGATGCCACCTTTGAACAAGCTACGATCATGCGGCAGGGGGAACAGAACAATTAAAGAATTTGAATTAGATATGTATAACCTAGAACTAGCAGCTTAGTCATTCAACTAATTGTCCTGTTTTTTGTTGCAAGTCCAATAAGTAAATGAGGTCGTCTAAAAACTATTTAGGCGACCTTTTAATTTTTGTTCTTTTTTGTTTT
>CAXAVP010000160.1:0-10178 GCA_963972175.1 uncultured Arenibacter sp. | reverse complement strand
TTATCCCATAATAATAAAATGGACAGTCCTATGACGGCCACCAGTGTTGCCCCTGGACTAATATTGTTTATAGTATTAAAAATTTCCGAAAAGGTGTTTTCGCCATCTACCTGAAAAAATGCGAAATCGCCTTCAGGATCAGGGTCGTAACCAAAGAAATGCGGAATTTGTTTTAATATTATAATAATTCCAATACCGGTAAGCATTCCTTTTATGACCGATGAAGGGAAATAATACCCAATAATTCCAGCCTTGAGAATACCAAATATTAATTGAATGATTCCACCAAGTACAACGGCAACCAGGAAGTTTTCAAAGCCTCCCAAGGCGCCGATAGCCGTTAATACAATCGCGGCCAATCCGGCGGCCGGTCCACTAACTCCAATTTTGGAGCCACTAATTGCTCCAACAACGATACCGCCAACGATACCGGCAATTAAACCTGAAAATAAAGGTGCCCCACTGGCTAATGCAATTCCCAAACAAAGGGGCAGTGCAACAAAAAATACTACGACACTTGCGGGAAGGTCGTTTCTTAAAGTTTTAAACATATAATAATAGTAATAGTTTAGTCCTTAAAGAAAATCAAGGACAGGTTGTTTGTTAATCAAAAAAATGTGACTGATAAGATTAACTTATATGTTCAGGTGGAGGTAGGAGAATTTCTAGGGAAAAGTCTTTGATGCCCATAGGTTGGTATATTCCCATCAGCGATTTGCGGGAGAGGGCTATCAACATAAAATCAAGATATCCGTTATTTACGAACTTCTCCTCAACCGGAGATTTCTTAAGAATTTCTTGCTGCTCTTCTTCGTTAAGGTTGGTTACAATAACCGGATTGTCTATATCCAGTAATGTAATGGTGCTCGGAGCCACTATGGCAAATAGCCAAAAACCTAGTAATATATAACGAGCAAATATTTTCATAAAAATGAAGATTGCAGCAAATATAACACCAACGGTTTTAATAGTCGTTAAGGAAATATTAAAAATCTTTAAGAATTTTTATTTCCTCGGATGGTATCCAACCCGTGGATCCGTCCGAAATACCTATCCTGGTCCAGTCGTTTAAATGTTCAAGGATGTTGACTTTTGTACCGGCGTGCAGGCTAAAAACGGTCTGTCCCCTATTGTTGGGTTCCGATTTTATACTCACCTCCTCGGCAAAAACAATGGCTGGTTGGTCAGAATTAAACTTTTGAAATTGAAAGTAGGCTAAAAAAACCGCCATAAGACTGCCCAGTAAAAAAATAATGCTGCTAATAAAGGCTATTCGCTTTTGGGTGGAAAACTTAAAATAGTAAAAGGCTATATAACAGCCAACAAATAGCATCATTAAGACAACGCCTACATAGGCCCATTGGTCAAAAGAAAGATAGTGTGTAAGCTTATTGTAAAATTTGGTTAAACTGGTCTGGGGAAGAGGCTCAATAGCATCCAAGGTCATATTTTGGGCATAGGCCAAATTATTTTTTATGTCCTTATCATTGGGTTTAAGCAAGAGGGCCTTTTCATAATAATAAATGCTGGGTGCTATATCATTGAGCTTGTAGTAGGTGTTGCCCAAATTAAAATAAAGTGCTGCGGAATGCTCGCCATTCTCCAATATTTGTAAATAGCTGTCCGCTGCCTTGGTGTATTCCCCCTCATTGTAATAAGTGGTGGCCTTGTTGAATAGTTCTTGGTTTTGGGAAAATCCCAAGGTACAGAACAAATAGACGAATATGATTATTACACGTAGCATGGCTTAAATTTGTTTATCCAATTGCGAAATTACTTCACTGGCTTTATTGTAATCTTGCTGCATTTGTACATCCGAGAACGGACTATACCTGGCCATTTCACAGTTCTTTAGTAATCCAACAAAACCTTCTTGGGTAGTTGGGTCTACACTTTTTTCGGTTAGTAAAGTGGTTATTTTATCCTTGCTGAATTCCGAGGTCTCAATTTTTAGTTTGGCCTTTAAATAATTGTGTAAGGCCTTTTCCAGTGCCACATAAAAGGAGTCCTTGGAGCCTAGGGCTTTTTTAGCCGCCGAAAGGTATTTCCTTGCTAGCCTATTGGCCCTCTTAATTTTATTTCCTTCAACATCACTTGCAATGGCTTCCCTTTTCTTTCCAAAAAGAATGGCCAATGGAATAAGGATTAGGGGTAGCAGCCACCAAAAATAAAAGTTGCGGCTTCCAAAAAAATGTTGGTGTCCTATGGCAGTGAGATTGGGCTTTAATTTGTTGAACACAAATTGATTCCCTGTGGCCACAACCATTTGTTTGTTACCGGTATTGGAATTGGCAATATTGGATGGCGCACTTGTGGGACCTTCCAAAACGTTGATGAGAATTTCTTCAGAGCTTAGGGTCTCATAGGTTTCTGTCTTGGGGTTAAAAAAGCTAAAACTTATACTTGGTATGGGGTATTTTCCCCTGTATGTGGGAACCACCGTATAGCTATCGCTTACACTGCCCTCCATCCCGGAGAGGGTAGTTCTAACGCTCTCATTGAATTCTGGTTCATATACCTCCAAGGAACTTGGAAGGTTTAAGCTGGGGATTTCAAATAGTTTTAAATTCCCCTTACCGCTAATGGATACCTTGGCCTGTAAGGATTCGGAAGCGTTTAAATGGGTTTTGCTGCTGGTTACGGAAAATTTAAAATCTCCTACTGCTCCGCTAAAATCGGCGGGTTTTCCCTGGGTTGGCAAAGCTTTTACATTAATGGTCCTATTACCTGCCGATACGGTTTTGCTGGTTTGGGCAAATATCCTTCCTCCAAAAAAATCGCGTTTATTGGTGGGGACCTGTACGCTAACGTCCAAAGAAAGCGGTTCTATTGCCAATTTCCCTGTTTTTTGGGGATAGAGGACCACTCTTTTTAAGATTACCGAATTATAGGGCTTACCATCATAGGTGGTATTCTGAACGTCATATTTGGTCACTGGAATGTCCTGGCTCCAGAAATTGTTGTACTTGGGGTTGTCCAAGGCCCTAAAATTGGTGACATCTATAGAAGTACTGGCGTAGAGTTTGTAGACCACCGTAACAGCCTCATTGAGATAGGGACTGGTTTTGGATATTTCGGCCACCAGGTGCAAACTTTCGTCGGCAACATCATCAGCTGTTTTTTCGCCATCTGGCCGGTCTACAGCGGCCGTGACCTCTACCTCCTTTGGAAGTGATTTATAGGTTTCCCCCTTGATCACTATAGTGGCCTGGTTTATGGTAAATTTCCCCCTGGCCGTAGGTGCCAAGGTATAACTGTATGTTTTGGAAAAACTGCGAACCCCATTCACCCAAGATGAACTAATGGACTGGGAAGGTCCCATAACTACCCTAAAGCCTTCAAAACTTGGGGGGACAAAATTATCGCCATCCCTGTTCATGGTAAAGTCTACCCTAAGCCTTTCATTGATTCCCAGCACCTCTTTGCTTAGTTTCATTTGAAAGGTTACGGTCTCATCGTTTTGGGCGTGCAATAGAAGTCCCAAGAACAATAGCGAAAATAGTGATATGTATCTTTTATATTTCACTTTACTTACCAATCTTTTTCATTTTTAATATTGGCGCCTTTAACTTTTTGGGCGTCAATTTTTTCCTGTACTTTTTTCTCCTCGTTCTGCATGGCCTCAAGCAGATTTTTTATCTGTTGTGGAGATAGTTGATTAGGCCTTGGTTGCTGCTGGGGCTGGTCATCAGTATTGGGCATGTCGTCCTGTTCATCTTCATTGTCTCCTTCTCCATCTTTATTCTCTTCTTGCTTTTCGTCTCCTTTATCCTCTTGGTCGCCCTCGTCCTTGTTTTGGTCCTGCTCATCCTCGCCACCTTTGTTATCTTCTTTATTGTCCCCTTCTTTTTTATCCTGATCTTTTTGATCGTCCTGTTCCTTGTTGTCGTCCTTATTCTGATCGTTTTGCTGCTGTTCTTGCTCTTTTTTCAGCATTTCCTTGGCAAGGGCAAGATTATAACGGGTTTCTTCGTCCGTAGGATCGTTTCTCAGGGCTTCCTTATAGGCATCTACCGCCTTTTGGTACTCTTTGTTTTTCATAAAGACATTGCCCATATTGTGGTATGCCCTGTGTTTATCTGCCTTGCTGGTAGCATTTTCCCCGGCCTGTTTAAAGCGTCCAAAGGCCTCACTATAGGTTTCATTTTGGTAATACGCGTTCCCCAAATTATAAGGGGCAATACTATTCTCCGCATTCTGGGATATGGCCTTTCGGTAATTGGCTTCGGCATTTACAAAGTTGCTTTCAGAAAGCTCTTTGTTGCCCTCCCATGTGTAATTGGTGGCAATTTTTGCCGCTTTTTCTTTTTCCTTATCCAACTCCTGTGCCTGTGCAACAGAACCTAATAAACCAATGATCAACAATATCTTTTTCATATCCACTCCCTTATTGCTCGTTAAATAGATTCAATTTTTTGAGCCATTTTGTTTTTCTGTCCAGGACAAAAATGTCTAAAAATAAGAATAAAAGCCCTGCTGCCAAAAACCATTGGAACTGATCCTTGTATTCGGCAAACTGCTTGGCCTCAAATTCCTTTTTATCCATTTGGTTTAGTTGCTCCTTAATAAAGGCAACGGCCTCTTCGGTATTCTCCCCATTAATATATTCCCCATTGCCCTCGTTGGCAATTTCTTGGAGTACCGCTTCGTTTAGTCTGGTGATCACTACCTCTCCCTTACTGTCTTTCTTTAAGCTTTCAACAATACCGTTTCTTTTCAGGGGAATGGGTGCTCCCTTTGCCTTGCCTACCCCAATGGTGAATACCCTTATACCTTCATTGGTGGCTTCCTCTACGGCATTGCCGGTATTCCCCTCAGAATGGTCTTCCCCATCCGAAATAATAAAGAGGACGCGGTTGGTCTGCTCTTCATCATCGTAATAGGTAGAAGCCAATTCTATGGCTTGGTCTATTGCTGTTCCTTGGGAAGAAAGCATATTGGTGTTCATGTTTTGCAGAAACATCTTAGCGGCTCCGTAGTCGGTTGTAATGGGCAACTGCGGAAAGGCTTGGCCTGCATAAGCAATGATTCCAATCCTGTCACTGGCCAGTTGGTTTATTATTTCCGATACCAATCTTTTGGCTTTCTCCAACCTGTTGGGGGCTATATCCTCGGCCAACATACTTTTGGAAACGTCAACGGCAAAGACTATATCTACCCCTTCTCTTTTTACGGTCTCCAGCTTGGTGCCAATTTTCGGATTTGCCAAGGCTAGGGTAAGGGAGGCTATGCCCAAGAGCATTAAAATTAGTTTAACGGTCGCCTTAAACTTGGATCGCTCCGGAGTTAATCGCTTTAAAAGACTTAGGTCTGCAAATTTTTTCTGTGTTCTTTTTTTCCATATTTGAAGAAGTACAAAAAGGACTACCATCACCGGAATGATGAACAACAGGTATAAATATGTTTTTTCGTCTAGTTGAATCATTTTGTTTTCTTCATTTGTGCATCCATTAGAAAGCCTTTTTTAAATAAAACTTCTAAATAAGGTATTTCTAAGTAACCATTCCAACAGGAGCAAAACCCCTGCCAAATAAATCCAGGGCCTAAATTTTTCCTCGTATTTGTAATATTTAAATTCCTCTACTTCCGTTTTTTCCAACTTGTTTATTTCTTCGTAAATGGCCTCTAATTTCTTGTTGTTAGTGGCTCTAAAATACTGTCCCCCCGTAGTTACTGCAATAGATTTTAAAAGGTCTTCATCTATTTCTACCTCGCGCATACCATATCTAAAGGAGCCGTCTGCGTTGTAGGCAATGGGCGACATGGCATTGCCGTTGGTACCAAGACCAATGGTGTAGGTTTTTATCCCAAATTCCACGGCCAGGTCTGCCGCAGTTTGTGGTTCAATAAAGCCGGAGTTGTTCACCCCATCGGTCAATAATATGATTACCTTGCTCAAGGCCCTGCTTTCCTTTAACCTGTTTACCGAGGTCGCTAATCCCATCCCAATTGCTGTGCCATCATTTAATTGGCCATATGTGATTTCATCCAACGCCCTTAATACAATAGATTTATCACTGGTAATGGGTGTTTTGGTATAACTCTCCCCTGCATAGGCCACTAAGCCTATACGGTCATTGGGCCGTTCGTTGATAAAGTCGGCCGCTACTTTTTTTAGGGCCGCCAAACGGTAGGGCTTTAAATCTTTGGCAAGCATACTGGACGAAACGTCAATGGCCATAACAATGTCAATACCCTTGGTGGTCTTGGTCCTGGTAGAAATGTCTTCGGTCTGTGGTCTGGCCATGGCAACAATAATTGCTGATAGGGCCAAAAGTCGCATTGCAAATAGAACAGGTCTTAGCTTGGGTAAAATCCCACCTTTGGAAAACCCTTTGATGCTCGATATTTTTAAAGAAGCAGACTGTTCCCTTCTCTTAAAGATATACCAAAGCATGGCCACTGGCAATAGTAACAAGAGCCAGAAAAACTGTGGATTCGCAAAGGAAATATTCTCAAACATTTATAAGCTCGTTTTAACTTCTACAGAATTTAATATTCGGTCTACGATCTGGTCGGCATAGGCATCGTCATCCAACCAGGTCAAGATCACGTTTTGTTGGAAGCCTTTGCCTCCAAAAAAGAGAACCGCGTAATTTCCGGATACTAATTCGTCCGAATCCGGGGTGCTAAATTTGCCACTGCCGTACAATTTTACGCCTTTTACCCCTGATAAGGTGGTAAATTCTTCCTGTTTGGTGATAATGTTTTTGGCGCCTTGTGCCTCAAAATTTTTCAGAATTTGTTCCGAAGCCTTGTCAAAATCGGGTTCCTCCGGTTGTGCAAGTGTTATGGAGGTAGTGCCTATGCTAAAGAGACCTATGGCGCTTCTGTAGGCAAAGGCCTGCATTTCCTTAATGGATGCCTTGGCCTCCGGCGGTAACTTTACGGGCTGGCGCAGCAGTACTCTTGGTGTTTGTAGGCTTACAGGGGGGTATCCATAATCACTCTGTACCCAATCTCCTTCCAACAGTTCTTTTGTAGGATGGCCCAATACGGTATCCTTGACATAGCCAAAACCATAATACCCAATTGCCGCTACAGTGGATAATAGCAATAGGGCTACGGCGGCTACTGCCGTTAGAACAACTTTTTTCTTTTGTTTCTTTCTCTTTAGCTCCTCTAGGTATTCTGCCTTTTGTAGCAGTTCTTCTTCGGTAGGCTCCGGAATGGCCTCCTTGGTTTTAATCACAATTTGCTCTACGGACTTCCTGTCCTGTTCCGCAACGGAGGTTTCTGGCTTGGATTTGGCAAATTTCACCAAATCTGAGGTCTGTAAAACTTTTTTGAACTGTTGTATGGTTTCCGTATCCAATTTCAACTGTCCCGCATCCTTCATCATTTCCAATTTGTCTATCAGCTGTTCCGTGGTGCTTTCCAGGGCGGTAACGTGTACATCTTCTTCCAAATAGGAGCGTACTATGTCCGTAAGTTCAGAATAGTAGGTCTTGTAATCGTCTTGAATCAGGTATTTTGATTTTTCCAATTGTTTTAGTCCTAGGATGGCACGGTCAAAAGGAGGTAGTAAGGCAGCCTTTTCTTCTTCGCTCATTGGTTTTTTTCTAAAAACAAACCAATATAATAAGGCTGCGGCAACTATGGCTATGCCCAATATCCAAAGAAGAATTTTCCAAAGGTCTGTATGGGCCTTTTCAACATTGATAATGGGTTTTATATCGTACATCTTCTGTTTCAGGGTATCTACGGGTACCGTGGCTACGTCAATGTTTAGGGAATCGGTGAAATAAGGCTTCCCGTTAATCATCAGCTGTTGTTGGGGAAGGGTGTAGGAGCCCGAATCAAATTGTGTCAGGGCGTATACTCTTTGTAGGGTCATCCTGTCCAGCTCCTTTATCGTATCGGTCTTTAGGGCCTCTATGGTTTCTAAGGGGGAAAAGGTTTGCCCTTCTGGAAATATTACCTGTGCCAAGGTGTCGGTTTCCACACTCACCTTAAAGTGGATTTGTTCACCTATCCTTATAGCGGTAGTATCTACCTCAGATCTAATGATAGGGTCTTCTTGGGAAAAACCCTGTGTTGTAGCAAATAACAGGCACAAGGTAATATAGTGCAGAAACTGCAAGCAACCGGTATTTATTCTCAATTTCAAGTTCATCATTTATATCAACCTCTTCGCTTAAAATAGCCCAATAATTTTTTTACATAACTTTCATCGACCCTACAGTTCAGTACCCCGCAACCAGATTTGGTGAAGGTGTCCTGAAAATAGGCAACACGTTCATTATAATGCTTGCCATAGGCCATTCTTACTTTTTTGGACTGGGTGTTTACCAGCTGAATAGCTCCTGTTTCGGCATCCTGCATTTGAACCATTCCTAAATTGGGGATGGTCTCCTCCCTTTCATCAAAAACCCTAATACCGGTAAGATCGTGTTTCTTGCCCGTAATGCGCAGGGTTTGTAAGTAATCGTCGGCGATAAAATCCGAGAGAACAAATACAATAGCCTTTTTCTTCATTACGTTCGTAAGGAATTTAAGCGCGGCCCCAAGATTTGTTTCCGTGCTTTTTGGGGAAAATTCCAATAATTCCCTTATAATTCTAAGGGCGTGACTTTTTCCCTTTTTTGGAGGTATGTAGAGCTCAACCTCATTGGTAAACAATAAGAGTCCAACCTTGTCATTGTTCTGGAGTGCAGAAAAAGCCAATGTGGCCGATATCTCTGTGATTACTTCTTTCTTAAACTGATTGCTGGTTCCAAAGAGTTCCGATCCACTAACATCTACCATCAACATCATGGTAAGTTCCCTTTCCTCTTCAAAGACCTTAACGTATGGTTCATTGTAGCGGGCAGTAACATTCCAATCTATGGATCGAACGTCATCACCAAATTGATATTGACGCACCTCGCTGAAAGTCATACCCCTTCCCTTAAAGGTAGAGTGGTACTCCCCACCAAAGATATGGTCGGAAAGACGTCTTGTCTTTATCTCAATTTTTCGAACTTTTTTTAATAATTCCTTGGTGTCCATTTTCAGTTTTCAGTTTGCAGTAAAAGTATTCAGGCACAGTTTTTAGGGGTAAAAAGACCTTGGCTTACTGTGGGCGGATAACTGTAGACTGATTAAGGTACTTCTATCTCGTTTACGATCTTATTTATGATCTCCTCGGAAGTAATGTTTTCGGCTTCCGCCTCATAGGTGATCCCAATCCTGTGCCGTAATACGTCATGGATAACCGCCCTAACATCTTCCGGTACAACGTAGCCCCGCCTCTTTATAAAGGCATAGCATTTGGCAGCAACCGCTAGATTGATACTACCCCTTGGGGAGGCGCCAAAACTAATGAGCGGTTTTAGACTTTCCAGATTGTATTTTTCGGGATAACGGGTGGCAAAAATAATGTCGAGAATATACTTTTCAATTTTCTCGTCCATATAAACATCCTTAACCGCGTTTTGGGCACTTAATATCTGCTCAATGCTCACCACTGGATTTACCTTCTCATAGGCGCCATTAAGGTTTTGACGAATAATTAATTGTTCTTCACTGAGCTTAGGGTAGTCAATTACCGTTTTAAGCATAAAACGGTCTACCTGAGCTTCTGGTAAAGGGTAAGTACCTTCCTGTTCCACAGGATTCTGGGTGGCCATAACCAAAAATGGCTTGTCCAAAGTAAAGGTTTCATCCCCAATGGTTACCTGTTTTTCCTGCATGGCTTCCAGCAGGGCAGATTGTACTTTGGCAGGAGCACGGTTTATCTCATCCGCTAAAACAAAATTGGCGAATATGGGGCCTTTCTTGATAGAAAAGTCGTTTACCTTCATATTGTAGATCATGGTTCCTACCACATCGGCAGGTAAAAGATCAGGGGTAAATTGTATTCGGCTAAAACTTCCCTGTACAGCTTTTGCCAAGGTGTTTATGGCCAATGTTTTTGCCAATCCGGGAACACCTTCCAAAAGAATGTGCCCTTTTCCCAAAAGACCAATCAGTAATCGTTCTACCATATGTTTCTGACCAACGATTACTTTGTTCATTTCCAAAATAAGTAGGTCTATAAAAGCACTCTCCTTGGCAATCTTCTCATTCACGGCGCTAATATCAACCGAAGTATTTTCTTCCATATAATCCTTTGTTTTGTATTGTTAAAGTGGTTTGCTCCAAAAAGTGGATGCAAATTGAAAATTTATTTAGTTATTGGCTGTTAATGTATGGTT
>CAXAVP010000159.1:0-10198 GCA_963972175.1 uncultured Arenibacter sp. | reverse complement strand
ACTCCCGACTCAACATAGGCCCCAAAGGCTTTACGGGAGAAAAATATGGAGGAAGTACCTATTGGGATACGGAGGCTTATTGCATTCCTTTTTATATGGCCACCAAAAACAATACCGTGGCGAGAAACCTTCTCACCTACAGGTACAACCATTTGGAAAAAGCCATTGAAAACGCTCAAAAACTTGGTTTCAAAGACGGGGCTGCATTATACCCTATGGTAACCATGAACGGGGAAGAGTGCCATAACGAATGGGAAATAACCTTTGAAGAAATACATAGAAATGGGGCTATTGCCTTTGCCATATACAATTACCAGCGCTTTACCGGAGATGACTCTTATATCCCAGAAATGGGTCTGGAAGTTTTAGTTGGGATATCGCGCTTCTGGCATCAAAGAGCTACATTTTCTTCTCAAAAAAACAAATATGTCATCCTGGGAGTTACAGGACCCAACGAATACGAAAACAACGTTAACAATAATTGGTACACCAACTACATGGCCAAATGGTGCATTCAGTACACACTTGAAGCCATACTAAAGGTAAAAGAAGAGCATCCAAATGAGTACAAAAGGATCATAGAGACCACCCATTTATCGGAGCAGGAGACAGCCCTATGGAACCAAGTGGCCGCCAATATGTATTTCCCTTATGATGAAAAAAACAAGGTATACCTACAGCAGGACGGCTTTTTGGACAAGGAACTTATTCCTGCAAAAGACTTAATGAAAAAAGATCGTCCAATTAACCAGAAATGGAGTTGGGACCGAATCCTAAGGTCTCCCTATATCAAGCAGGCCGATACCCTACAGGGATTTTACTTCTTTGAGGACCAATTTAGCTTGGAAGAACTGGAAAGACATTTTGATTTTTACGAACCCCTCACGGTACATGAATCCTCCCTTTCTCCCTGTGTACACAGTATTCTTGCTGCAAAACTAAATAGAATGGAACAGGCCTATAACTTTTACCTGCGTACGTCTCGCTTAGATTTGGACGATTACAACAAAGAAGTAGAGGAAGGACTTCACATTACCTCTATGGCGGGCACCTGGATGAGCATAGTGGAAGGATTTGGAGGCATGAGAGTCTTGGAGAACGAACTATCTTTTAGCCCTAGGATACCAAAACAATGGAAATCCTACTCTTTTAAAGTGAATTTTAGAGGTAATATCATAAAGGTGAAGGTAAACAATAAGGAGAGTAGTTTTGAACTGCTGGAAGGTAGCAAGGAAATGCCTATTAGGTTCAACGGTAAACGTTTAATACTAACGGCCGAAAAGAAAACATATGCATCAATTGTATAATCCTTATCGCCACAGGGCTATTTTGTAAATAGAAGAAGAGCATGCCGGCATCAAGGAATATTTTAAAAAATATAAATGGGCGTATCAATAAATTTCGGATGAATAAAGTGTACAGCATCACAGTCAGATACAATTTTGCCCAGAACTGGCAATAGGTCGGGAATTACTTATGTAAAAAAATCTAGCAATGAATCAGACCGCACACCCCAATAAAACCGTTGTCTACCAAGTATTTACCCGGTTGTTCGGAAACACAAACACCCAGAACAAACCCTGGGGCACCATTGAAGAGAATGGCGTGGGGAAATTCAGTGATTTTACGGAAAAAGCCTTAAGGGAAATCAAGGATTTGGGTGTAACCCACATATGGTACACCGGTATTCCACACCATGCCGTAATCAGGGACTATACGGCCTGTGGCATATCAAACGATGACCCGGACATTGTTAAAGGAAGAGCCGGGTCCCCATATGCCGTTAAGGATTATTACAGTGTAGACCCAGACCTTGCCGATGACCCCAATAAAAGAAACCAAGAGTTTAGGAAATTGGTTGCAAGGAGCCACAAAATAGGATTAAAGGTTATTATAGATATAGTTCCCAATCATATTGCTAGACAATATGAAGGAAAAAACAATCCCGATGGGGTTGTAGACTTTGGTGCTACGGACAATACATCTGTGACCTATGACAAGGACAACAACTTTTACTATAACCTAAACGAAGCTTTTTCGGTACCGGATTGGAGGGATGGTTATTTGCCATTGGGAGGGGAGACACATAGAATGAGCGATAGTAAATTCACGGAGTTTCCGGCCAAGTGGACGGGAAATGGATCCCGTTTATCCAAACCAAATTTTGATGACTGGTACGAGACCGTAAAGATCAATTATGGTATTGCTCCTGATGGAAGGAAAAATTTTGACACGCTACCCAATGATTTTAGCCAAAAAGACTTCTCTGAGCATTTTGCATTTTGGCAAGGTAAGTCTATTCCTGATTCATGGGTAAAGTTTAGGGATATAGCCCTTTATTGGCTAGATATGGGCATAGACGGTTTTAGATACGACATGGCCGAAATGGTTCCGGTAGAATTCTGGAGCTTTATGAATTCGTCCATAAAAATGAAAAAAGAAGATGCATTTTTAATGGCGGAAGTTTACAACCCCCAACGTTACAGGGATTATATTTTTTTGGGGAAAATGGATTATTTGTATGACAAAGTAGAGTTCTACGACTCCCTAAAGCACATTATGCAGGGACACGGGTGGACAGACCATATCCCTGTGGTGCAAAACGGACTCATGGATATTGAGCATCATATGCTACATTTTTTGGAAAACCATGACGAACACCGTATTGCCTGCCCTGAATTTCTGGGCAATGCAGACAAAGCCAAGCCAGGTATGGTAGTTTCCGCTACCATAAGCACCTCCCCTACCATGATCTATTTTGGGCAGGAAGTTGGGGAACCCGCTGCAGAGTACCCAGGCTTTGGCTCCCCTGGCCGTACTTCTATTTTTGATTATATAGGGGTACCCCATTTTCAACGCTGGGTGAACAACAAAAAATTTGATGGCGGCCAGTTATCCCATAAAGAGGCAGAATTACGAAACTTTTACAAAAACCTGCTAAATTTTACCATAGGCAGTAGTGCTCTGATGGGTCATTACAGGGACATACATTACTACAACAGGGACCATACCCAATATTACAATTACAGGGTGCTATCTTTTGTAAGATGGTCTGAAAGCGAAAAGCTCATAATTATTGCTAACTTTGATGAACACCAGACCTTTGGTTTCGATTTAAAATTGCCAGGGGAAATTATACGGGAATGGCAACTAACCGATAAGGAATACTCCATGATAGACGAACTATACAACCAAAAGGAAAATACCTTATATGTTGAAAATGAAATTGGTCATATTAGAATAGATATAAAACCATTGGAATCCTTAATTTTAAGTTTAAAATAGATTATTGAATAGTATTATGACAACAAAATCTGCAATTGGAGTATTTTTCCTTTCCCTATTATTTTTAAGTTGTAACAATATGAACAAACCCTTGGTTATTGGCCACAGAGGTGCAATGGGGCACGAAACGGAAAACACCTTGGCATCTATACAGAAAGCTATGGATCTGGGCGTAGACATGATAGAGATCGATGTCTTTAAAATTAAAAGTGGGGAAACCGTGGTGTTCCATGATTCCGATGTTAAAAGGCTAACCGATAGTGTTGGGAGTATAGAAGCTTTTAATTTTGCCGATCTTCAGAAATTAACCCTGACCGGCAACCATAAGATCCCAACCTTACAGGACGTACTAAACCTAATAGATAAAAAAGTACAATTGAATATTGAACTTAAGGGATCCAATACCGCAGATAGGGTGAATTTTATCATGAATTACTACATAAAGGAAAAAGGCTGGTCTATTGATAAATTCCTAATTTCAAGCTTTAAATGGGATGAGCTACAAACCATGCGCAAACTAAACAGTAAAGTCCCTATAGCCATCTTGGTAGGCGGTGACCCCTTACAAGCGCTGGATATAGCAAAGGAATTGGGAGCCGTCGCCATTAATCCCTCCTACAAAGACCTAACATTGGAAAATACCCATGAAATAAAAAATGCCGGATATAAGATTTACCCTTGGACGGTAAATAAGCCAGAGGACATTAAAAAAATAGCCCAATTGGGCGTAGATGGCATTATTACCAACTTTCCTGAACGCGTAAATTAATGTTTGATATTATTGTTATTGGCGGTGGAGCCGCTGGTTATTACGGTGCCATTCATATCGCAGAATCCAATCCAAACCTTAAGGTGGCCATCTTGGAACGGGGCAAAGAGGTACTTACCAAGGTAAAGGTTTCTGGCGGGGGACGCTGCAATGTTACACATGCCGAGTTTAACCCCTCCGAACTGGCCAAAAATTACCCTAGGGGAGAAAGGGAACTAGTTGGTCCTTTTCACAACTATAGCTGTGGCGACACTATGGCCTTTTTTGAAAAAAGGGGCATCCGTTTAAAAATAGAAGCCGATGGACGAATATTCCCCACCTCCAATTCATCACAGACTATCATAGACTGTTTTGTTTCCGAAACAGAACGCTTGGGCATCAAGGTGTTCAAGAACAGTTCGGTGGTAGACATACTCCCGCTTAACAATAAGGCAGACGCCTCAGATTACGCTTGGGAAATTAAATCGATAAGAAGCACCTATAAAGCCAAGAAAATATTGGTCGCTACCGGTAGTAATCCAAAAATTTGGAACATTTTAAAACAGCTGGGGCACACCATAATCCCAGCTGTCCCGTCCCTTTTCACTTTTAATATCAAGGACGATAGAATTACGGGCATACAAGGGGTAAGCACTCAAGCCAGTATCAAAATCCTACCTTCCAAGATGAAAAATAGAAAGTTTAGTGCTGCCTTAAAAACATTTGGCATCCATCCGGCAGACTTGGAATCCGAAGGCCCCTTGCTCATCACCCACTGGGGAATGAGCGGCCCGGGTATTTTGCGATTATCTGCCTGGGGCGCACAATTGTTGCACGAACTAAACTACAAGTTCAATATAAGAGTAAATTGGCTGCCCGACTTTCATGAAGAAGGGGCGCTAAGGCAATTAATGCAAATAAAGGAAATAGAAGGAAAAAAGACCGTATTACGGACCAAATCCTTTGATCTTCCTAAAAGACTCTGGATAAGTTTGGTTAAGGCTTCCAATATTTCCGAAGCCGACAAATGGGCCGATATTTCTAAGGTACAATTACAGAATTTAGCCAAACAACTTACCAATTGCAGGTTTCAAGTGGACGGAAAAAGTACCTTTAAAGAGGAATTTGTCACGGCTGGAGGTGTAGATTTAAAAGAAATAAATTTTAAGACTTTTGAAAGCAAAATACTCCCTAACCTCTTTTTTGCAGGGGAAGTAATAAATATAGATGCCATTACGGGCGGATTTAATTTTCAGAACGCATGGACCGGGGCTTTTATAGCCGCTAATGCCATTGCCGCTACTACATAATGACACCCCAACACATTATCTGCTATAACCTTAGATGATTCCACAGCTCCAACATCTGTTTAGGGTAATCTATAATCGTTTAGCAGGGCAGGGCGACACCTACCCCCTAAATTAAAGAGTCCGGTTTATGAACCCCATAGACACTGGCAGTCACTGTATTGAAATATAGTGGACATCAAGGCAACTTATGGTTTAGAAATACTTTAAGACAGCAATAGCATTAGCATCCCTGCCAGAGTAGCCCCTATGATGGGAGCAATAACTGGCACCCATGAATACCCCCAGTCGTTGCCACCTTTATCTTTTATTGGCATTATGGCATGCATAATCCTAGGCCCTAAATCCCTTGCCGGATTAATGGCATAACCCGTGGTCCCCCCTAGGGAAAGTCCAATGACCCACACCAATAGTGCTACCGGCAGCGCCCCAAGGGAGCCCAGGCCAATAACCGTTTTAGTATCGGTTATGGTAGCATCGGTAAAATAAAGCACCACAAAGACCAAAGTAAAAGTTCCTACCACCTCGCTAAAAAAATTGGACGATAGATTTCTTATGGCCGGGGAAGTACAAAAAACGGCCCGTTTTAACTCCTTATTCGGGGTGGCATCAAAATAATCCTTGTATACGAGCCAAACGATCAAAGCCCCCAACATAGCCCCTATGAACTGAGCCAATATATAAGTGGGCACCAAGGCCCAGCTGAACTTCTCTGCCACGGCGAGCCCAATGCTCACGGCGGGATTAAGATGGGCACCACTATATGGGGCGGCCACCGCTACCCCTACGTAAACGGCGAGTCCCCAGGCCGTGGTAATGACCATCCAGCCCTGATCGTTGGATTTGGTATTTTCTAAAACTACATTGGCTACTACTCCGCCCCCCAAAAGGATCAGAAAAAATGTGCCGATTATTTCAGCAATAAATGGAGTCATATTTAGTTGGTTTATTATTTAAGCGTTTAATTTGGACCAGTATTCCACAGCATCTATGGCGCGGTACCAGCCTTTTATATTTTGTTCTATTTCTGTTCTTTCCGTGGTAGGCTGAAACGTTACATCGCTCTGCCATATCTCTTGGATTTCTTCCAGACTATCCCAGAATCCCACTGCCAATCCGGCCAAATAGGCGGCTCCCATTACCGTAGTTTCCACCACCTTGGGACGAACTGTGGCAGTATTCAGTACATCGGCCTGAAATTGCATCAGCAAATTGTTTACCGTAGCACCTCCATCTACCCGTAATTCCTTGATAGAGATCTTGGAATCTGCCTCCATGGCCTTTAAAACATCCATAGTCTGAAAGGCAATAGCCTCCAAAGCGGCCCTAGCAATATGGGCATCTGTACTACCCCTGGTAAGCCCAAAAATACTTCCCTGCGCATGCTGGTTCCAATACGGAGCCCCCAGACCGGCAAATGCCGGCACAAAATATACCCCATCTGAACTACTAACAGATCCGGCAAGCTTTTCTACCTCCTCGGACTTTTTAATAATCATTAAACTATCCCTTAACCACTGTACTACTGCCCCGGCAATGAAAATACTTCCTTCCAAGGCATATTGGGTCTTCCCATTAATTTTCCAAGCTATGGTGGTCAAGAGGTTGTTTTCTGAAACAATGGGCTTTTCCCCAATATTCATCAACATAAAACAGCCTGTGCCATAGGTATTCTTAACCATTCCTGGTTTGGTACACATTTGACCAAATAGAGCCGCTTGCTGATCTCCAGCTATCCCAGCTATTGGTATCTTGCTAGCGAAGAAATTGGGATTGGTATGCCCGTAGACTTCACTGGACTGTTTAACCTGGGGCAGCATACTTTGGGGAATGGTAAAAAGGGACAGGAGCTCATCATCCCATTCCATGGTATTTATATTGAAGAGCAAGGTTCTACAAGCATTGGTTACATCAGTAATATGGAGCTCGCCTTTGGTCATATTCCAAATTAACCATGTATCTATTGTCCCCATTATTAGGTCTCCCGCCTCGGCCTTTTCCCGGGCTCCTTCAACATTATCCAAAATCCACTTCACCTTGGTTCCGGAAAAATACGAATCGATCACTAATCCGGTTTTCTCCCTAATCAACTTGGACTTACCTTGTTTTTTTAATTCGTCGCAGTAGGCCGAAGTTCTCTTGTCTTGCCAAACAATGGCATTGTACACCGGTTTTCCTGAATTTCTATCCCAAACAACCACCGTTTCACGTTGGTTGGTGATTCCTATTGCTGCAATATCGGCCCCATAAATCCCCTTCTTGGTGGTTGCTTCGGCAGCTGTTCCTGCCTGGGTAGACCATATTTCCAAAGGGTCGTGTTCTACCCAACCCGGTTTGGGAAAATACTGTGTAAATTCTTTTTGGGAAACCGAAATAATATTGCCTTTTTTATCAAAAACAACAGACCGTGAACTGGTGGTACCTTGGTCCAATGCAAGTATATATTTTTCCATAGTGGAGAGATAAAAATTTAAACTGGTATCAAGATAATAAAATAAGAACACTATTGTTAAAAAATTAGCACATACACCGTTCAAATTATAACAATACCCTAAAAATCTTTAATCTGGCAATAATTGAATTGTTCATTTTTTTCTAAGTCATAATCCACCTGCAGTAGAGTGAAATTGGCATCCATACTTTACTATGCCAAAGCCTGGCACAAACAACTATCCAATACATAGAATAGTTTTGGCCCATACTGCATACCCTTCGCACAAGATGATGGCAAGGCAATTAGTTAAGCTCCCAAATTTTATAATTTAAGGCGGTAGCAAAGCATACCCACAAAAGATAGGGCAGTAAGAGATAGGCGGCCGTTTTACTAACGACCTTAAACCATTTAATGGTAAATATGAGCAGCACCAATAAGGTAAGGATTACCAAAAGAGCGGCAAAAGGGTTCTTAAACCCGAAAAAAATAATGCTCCAAAGCGCATTGAACAGCAATTGAATTCCAAAATGGTACAAGGCTGTTTTTACCCATATATGATAAACGCCTTTTGCCCAAACGATCCCAGCAGCAACGCCCATCATAATATAGAGTATGGTCCACACAGGGGCAAAAATCCAATTTGGCGGATTAAAACTGGGCTTGTTAAGACCAGCGTACCAATCGTTTACCGAAGACTGGGTGGCAAAACTGGACAAAAACCCAATGGTTAGGCATATTGCGACTGATATGGCGATATAGGTAAGTTGCTTTTTCAAAAGTTGGCTGTTAAAGCTCTAAATTAACAATTTATTTTAAGAGGGTCTACAGCAAAAGACCTTAAAAACTATCTTTGCACAAATTGTTTCCGTTATGACTGAAAAAGACTTTATTCCTTCCTCCTATACTGTACACAAGACTGAAGGAAAAGTTACATATAGATCGCCTAGTAATATTGCCCTGGTAAAATACTGGGGCAAAAAAGAAAACCAAATCCCTGCCAACCCCTCTATTAGCTTTACACTTGATAGCTGTGCCACCACAACAACACTAAGCTATAGGAAACTTCAGGACAGAGGAGCCGACTTTTCCTTTGATCTGCTTTTTGAAGGCAAGCCAAAAGCGGATTTTAAACCTAAAATAAGCACCTTCTTTAAACGAACAGAACCCTATCTACCCTTTTTAAAAGACTATCATTTTACCATAGAAACTTCCAATTCCTTTCCCCATAGCAGCGGCATTGCTTCCTCGGCCAGCGGAATGTCTGCCTTGGCACTGTGTCTAATGGAACTGGAACGGGAACTGGCAAATGATATGGACCCCAGCTACTTTTCCCATAAGGCTTCTTTCTTGGCCCGATTAGGCTCTGGAAGTGCCTCAAGAAGTATAGAAGGGCCAATAATGCAGTGGGGACAACACAAAGACACCCCTGAGGGTGCGGATCTTTTCGCTATTAAATACCCCTACAAGGTACACAAGGTATTTCATAATTTTCAGGATACCATATTATTGGTAGACCAAGGTACCAAACAGGTGAGCAGTACCCTTGGCCATAATTTGATGCACAACCATCCTTATGCCGAGCAACGTTTCGATCAAGCGCATAAAAACCTGACCAATTTACAGTCGGTTATTAAAGAAGGAAATCTTTTGGAATTTATTAAAATTGTGGAAAGTGAAGCCCTAACGCTACATGCCATGATGATGACAAGCATGCCTTATTTTATTCTGATGAAGCCCAATACCCTGGCTATCATCAACAAAATATGGGCTTTTAGGGAAGCTAGCAAAACCCATGTCTGTTTTACCTTGGATGCCGGGGCCAACGTACACCTGTTGTATCCAGAAAACGAAAAAGAAAAAGTAAAGCAATTTATTAATAATGAGTTGGTTGCATATTGCGAAAACGGGCAGTATATTTGCGACCAAATTGGGACAGGGGCAAAAAAACTGTGATTTGGGCCCGAAAAAGGAAAATTTAAGTACGTATTTTGCGTTAGCTATTCCATAGCATGCATTTTGTCTAGGCGTTGCCAAGTATTTGGCAGTTATGGATTGGCACATAAATAAAGAACCAAGACAGCAAAAGTAAAGGTGAAGGGATTACTGTTTTTGATGACATGGTACATACCTCAAAATCATAAATCCAAGTTATTGATTATTAGTTTTTAATTATTTATCCTTATCTTAAAGAAATGAAAGGACCATTGTTTTACTCTAAAATCCTACTTTTTGGGGAATATGGAATTATAAAGGATTCCAAAGGACTTTCTATACCCTACAATTTTTTTAAGGGTGCCTTAAAGTCTGACCATAAGAATACTGCGGAAGCCAAGAAATCCAACCTCAGCCTAAGAGGCTTTGCCGAATATCTTAAAAATTTACAGGAGACAGAAAGCGACTTGGTCACTTTTGATCTAGAGGCTC
>CAXAVP010000158.1:0-10379 GCA_963972175.1 uncultured Arenibacter sp. | reverse complement strand
TTTCAATTTTCAGTGCGTCTTACTGACTTCTCAAAATTGAGTTTCACTAATAAAAAGTAGGCTTTTCAATAAATCAACCAAACTCAGTTATTAACCATTGGGACTATTGATACACCCTTACATAATCAACTTCCATGGAGGAAGTCTTAAAATTAGGGTCAACTCCAAACCAGTCACCGCCCATGGCCACATTTAAGAGTATAAACTGATCCCTTGTAAATGGCCAGGTATCACTGTTTTTAACAGCCGGATTATAGGTATATACCTGCTCCCCATCTATTATAAATTTAAGGGCAT
Organism: uncultured Arenibacter sp.; assembly: GCA_963972175.1. Classification (GTDB taxonomy): domain Bacteria; phylum Bacteroidota; class Bacteroidia; order Flavobacteriales; family Flavobacteriaceae; genus Arenibacter. Next base: position 10,082 of record CAXAVP010000158.1, on the reverse strand, counting down.
CCTTTGTCCATTCCACGGCATATACATGAAACTCCGTATCGTAGTCGGTAAGTATTGTGGTACCCACAGATGTATCCGGACAACCCCCGGAACAGGATGGCGTATGGGTAGCGCTAGATACTTTCCCGGCCTCATGTCCCCAATGCTCCATAATATCTATTTCCCCACAAGCAGGCCAACCTACTGTTTCTATATTGGATCCCAACATCCAAATGGCCGGCCAAGTACCATGACCCTTGGGAAGTTTGGCCCTTACCTCTACCCTGCCATAAGTGAAGGTAAAAAGCGAATTTAACCTGGCAGATGTGTATTCCTTGCTAGTCCCCTGCGAGGAAAATTGCTCCTTTTTTGCAACAATCTTTAGGGTTCCTTCCGAAACATAGGCATTGTCTAGCCTATTCGTATAATGCTGTAATTCCCCATTCCACCAACTGCCATTATTGGGTGCAAAGGTTTCCAACTTCCAGTTCTCTTTTGAGACCGCACCGTCCATATCAAACTCATCGGACCATACTAGCTTGGCCTCATAACTGTCCACAAATACCCTTACCGTTTTGGTGAGCTGTATTGAATGGCCGGTACTGGAATAGGCCATGACCCTTAAATTGTAATCATGGCTGCCCTCCTCTTTAAATGTATAATTAAACTTACCATCTGTAGCTATTATCTCCTCGGTCTCAGCATCTACAGCAAGACCATATGTAACGGCATTATTTGCCGAGGCTAAAATCTGTACCTCTCCAGTACCTACACCATTGGGATTATCTTCATCACTCCCCGTAACCTCAACCGACACTCTAAGGTTTGAGGGTAGAACCATCCCCTTATCCACATCGGTATACGAAAAAGTATCCGCTTCATTATTGCCTCCACAGGAGATGGAGGCGATTATTAAAAGTCCTATTATCCAATGCATCCTTTGTATTTTCTAATTAATTGTACTCCTTAATAAGGCTTAAACAAAAAGCCTTGCCAACATTAACCTTATATCGGCAAGGCTTTAAAGAAACTAACCAACTGAAACAAGCTTGTTTGTACATCTGATCGTACAAAATGGGATGATGTCCTTGTTTGCCCTACTATTTTCCAAAGTGGCTTGGTTGCACCACTTCTCTTAGTAGAACTACATTACCCCACAAGAACCTACGCTCATTTGAAAAATTATTCTGGTCTAAAAATCCATGTCCAACCCGTACCTCCGTCATTATTGTCCAAATAAAGCACCAATTCATCCTCCGTTAAAGAGATAATGGTATACAGTCCGTCTGGATTTCCCCTTGGAGATTCGGCTCCCAAAATATTGGAATTATTGATCTTTAGGGTCTGATTTGCTACATCCAAGACAAAGCTCCCCATTTCCGGTGTTGCATCGGGACTGGAGTAGTAGGTGAAATTTGCTCCTCCATCCAGGTCAAATTTCATTTTTCCGCTAGCATCTGCCGGGGGACAGCAATCTCCTGCCGCATTCCACCATGCTGTAGTCCAAGACGCAGGATCGTTGGGTGGCGACATATACCACCATCTCCCACCATCGGGTGAGGGACCTCCATTAAAAACCCAGGTTTTACCTGCTGATGTATCCTCACTTACTAGGTCATACCAATCCTGATCCAGGGCACTGTCCAACTGATCGATCTGTACATCTATGGTCTTGGTAAAAAATTCCGCTCCAAGGGTTCCGGTAAAGGTAAAAGTAGCCGTACCGGGAATAGGGTAAACAAATTCCACCTTATCCGTAAAAGCCCTTCCCAGATTATAATCCCAATAACCTGTGACCCCAGGAGTGGCCATATTGAGCTCTATTTTGTTACCGCCCGCTGTGCTCTGTGTGGCCACCAACTCTACGCCGGCAACATCTGTGGAATTATCCAAATAATCCCGATCCTCTATAGGCTCACAACTTGTCGTAACCAGGAATAGCGAAGCTATGACCCATCCTAAAATTATTATTCTATTATTTTTCATATGTCTATGTTTTTTTTGAATTCAATTATACTACCAGCCCGGGTTTTGTTCGTATACGCCACCAGACAATCTAATCTCTGTTTCTGGAACGGGCACCAAACCTTTGGTTTCCGGACGATAGTTTACTTTGTATACGGCATCAATACCAGAGTTGTTAACATTGATACTGTCGTCAAAGGCAGTTTCTACATCTCCCCATCTAACCAAATCGAACCATCGCAGTCCTTCAAAAGCAAATTCATGCAAACGCTCTTCCTTTAATGCTTCCAGAGAGTATCCTATCTCTCCTAGACCGGCCCTTACACGAACCCTGTTTAGACCAGTAGCGGTTCCCGAAATTTCGGAATGCATCAATAAAACATCGGCAAAACGCATTAGGATAAAATCTTGGGCAGCCCAAAGTTGCATTGGATCCCCATTGTTCATATCATACAAAAAGTAAAACATACCCTTTACCCCATCCACTCCATCTGGGTCTTCATGTTGTACCGTAGTGTACTTCTTATTAAAAAAGCCGGTCTCATGGTCTCCTTTATCTCCTTCGTACCCATCGGTCCCTTGATCGGCATTGCCAAGTTCCAAAATAGATCCCTGCTTTCTTTCATCTGCATCGTCCCATTGGTTCCAAAGCTTTGGGTTTACCGTACCCCAGCCCCAACCTTGTCCGAAAGGAACCATGGAGTTGTCCCTAATTCCAAAAAACAAGGGCATTCTATTATTATATTTTTGGCCTTCACCCCAACTGGTGGTAGAATATCTCAGTGCAAACATAGTTTCGGTATTTCCCGTTCCAAAGGTTGGGGAATGACCGTCCTGTCCCACCCAGGACAAACCTTCTGTTTCTGCCCAGGGCAGTACAGTGGTTCCCGCACTCTGGTTAACATAGGAGTAAGGCCATAGATTTCTGAAATCTGATACCAAATCATAACCACTATTATTGATACAATCATCCAAATAGGCAAGAATATTGTTTTGGGACAAGGAGCCACCATCTGCCAAAGGCAGATCGGTAGTGGACTGCCCCTCTATATTGCTCATATATCCCGTATAGAACAGGTAGGCCTTAGCTATATAGGCCTCTGCCACCCATTTATTGGCATGACCATATCTGGATGTAGGGATATTATTAAAATTGATGGATGGCATGGTTTCTATTGCCACTTTAAAATCTGAGGCAATCTGGGCAAAGGTTTCCGTAAAGGAAGCCCTTGGTGCGTCCCTTGGATCATTTATGGCAAGTATCAAAGGCATGCCTCCAAAGAATTTTGCTGCCCGAAAATAGAAGAATCCCCTCATAAAATAAGCCTCTCCAATCGTCTGGGCCTTAAAAGCCACTGCCTCCTCAGGGGTATCAAAGAAGGCGCTAAAATCTACCTCCTCTACCTTCTCTATGATGGTATTTGCCCTGGTAACCCCATTATAGGTTTCTACCCAAAGATCGCGATAAGTATCTTCTTCAGGGTCCTGAAAATTATCCACATTCTTGGCCGACTTATCATCGGGGCCACCTCCTGCCAACATCATATCGGACAATAAGTTTGCCGCAATGCCCTCTTCACTGTGCACACCATCTGTATACAAGGCGTTGTATACGCCAGACATGGCCTCTTCAATATCCTGTGGACTTGAGTAGAAATTGTCTAAACTTTTTTCGTATAGGTTTTCTGTGTCCAAAAATTTCTCGCTGCAACTGCTAGTAAGCACTAAAGCTGCAATGCATATATTATATACTAGTTTTTTCATCATCTACTTTTTTTTATTAAAAATCAACGCTAAATCCAAACATTACAGTTCTAGGCAAGGGGTACAGACCAAGGTCTATACCGGAAGCCCAACCCGCATCATGACCAAAAGAAACTTCAGGGTCCATGCCTTGGAAATTGGTAAAAGTGTATAGGTTGTTGATTGCTCCGTAAATTTTTATGTCCGAGATAAATTTAAGGTCCTTGATATACTCGCCCAATTTAAAACCAACCGTTAAATTATTGATCCTTAGGTAATCTGCATCCTGCATATAGATATCAGAAATCCAGTTGGTATTCCTATTGGAAACAGAACTCAACCTGGGCAGGGTATTGGAAGTCCCCGCACCATGCCAGCGACCAAATATTTCTGTGGTATAGTTTTGATCAAAGCGGTCAGCAAAAGATCTATAAGATTGCATCACCTGCATCCCGTACTTACCGGATAATGTAACATTGGCATAGAATCCCTTGTATTCCGCATTAAGCTGTATCCCCAATTCGAAATCAGGATTGGGGTTCCCCAACATTTTTTTATCGTTCTCATCAATAACACCATCAGCATTTTGATCTACAAACCTAACATCACCTGGGCGTTGATCGCTAAAATATGGGGTGCCATCCGTTGGTTTTACATAGGCATTCACCTCATCCTGTGTCTGTAAGATTCCATCGGTTTCATAGCCATAAAAGAATCCTATGGGTTTACCTACTTCCGCTCTTGAAACCGAAGCAGTACCCTGTGACAATACTGAACTTGGTCCCTGAATTATACCATCAGAATTGGCAATCTTGGTAATTTCGTTCTTATTAAAGGCCCCGCTAATGGTAGCTCCATATTTAAAATCGCCAATATCATCACTCCAGGACAACATCAGTTCGTAACCGGTATTCTCAATATCACCTCCGTTTATGTATGGTGCTCCAGCCCCGGATGTACCTTGGATAGGCGCTACCACCAACCAGTCTTTGGTAATTTTCTTATACCAATCTGCAGTAAAATTAAGTCTGGAGTTAAAAAATCTAGTGTCCAAACCAAAATTCAATTGTTCCGAGGTTTCCCAGGTTACATCCGGATTGGTAACCCTTGCAGGTACGGCAGTTGGTCCGGAAATAGGTTTGGTATCTCCAAAATAGTAACCAGGATTTAGGTAGGCTATATTGGAACTGTAAATAAAATTATCAATGGACTGGTTTCCGTTCTGTCCCCAACTTGCCCGAAGCTTGGCAAAGTCCATCACAGCATTCCCGTCTCCCATAAAATTCTCTTTGGTAAGGATCCATCCGGCAGATACAGATGGGAAATACCCCCACCTATTGCCTTCCGCAAAATTGGAAGAACCGTCGGCCCTCATGGTAGCAGACAACAGGTATTTCTCCTTGTAGTCATACTGTGCCCTTGCAATATAGGACAACAAGCCACCACCACCGGCGGCCCAATCCACACCATAGGTATCAATAGAGTTTACATCGGTCTTGTCCACATTGTTCAAAAAGGCATATTCCGGCAATCCAAATCTAGAATTGGCCATACTACCTCCAACCGAATTGTTGATCTGATTTTTAAAGACCTCGTTACCTATCAAGGCATTTATCTTATGGTCCCCAAAAACACGCTCATAGGACAAGGTGTTGGTCCAGGTTAAATTAGCCCCTAAATATTGGTATTGGGATACCCCGTCGTTGGCATTGCTGAACAACACACCCAAGGCGTAGGTAGGAACCCAGGATCGCCCATGGCCAAACCATGTATCCAATCCGTAGGACGACCTAAATTTTAAGTCTTTTACTGGCTCCAATTCCAAATAAACATTTCCTACAATAGAATTGTCCTTGTTCCCCAAGTTACTATAGTTGTGCCTGTAGAACATCACGGCTAGCGGATTCGTCTGATCATTGGCCAAACCGTCCAAAGTTGGGGTAAAGCCATTTGCATCCGGGGATTTGTCCCAATAGGCAGGCATCAACGGATTTTGAACCAAGGCATTGTGAAGATCGTTCCAGTAAATATTCCCTGTTGCCACGCTTCTGTTTTCCTTATTGGTATAGGTAAAGTTCTCACCTACGGTCAATATATTGTGGTCCTCATTTTTAAACAGCACAAACTCGGTGTTCATCCGGGCGGTAAGCCTTTTAAAACCGGCATCGGTAATATTGCCTCCTATTATCCCTGTCTGATCCAAATAAGAAACACCAAAAGAAAAGGTATTGTTTTCTCCACCTCCGGTAATGTTTACGGAGTGACTGGAAATAGGAGCATTCTTGGTAGACATTTCATCTATCCAATTGGTACCTTCCCAACCATTTTGCAGCATGTTCCAAATGTCCGTACCCAATTCAGTACCCAAATTGTTAGGGTAATTGTTGTTGAGCCAATTGTTATTTTGCAAAATGGCCTGCCAATCGTTCGGCTCCAATCCATCATTTACCCTACCCTCGTCCATGATATACATGTACTCTTGGGCATTTAAAGGACTTACGTTCTTGTATATATTTTGAAATCCATAATAGGTATCGTATTGCACCCTGGCAGGACTTCCCTTTCTTCCCTTATGGGTAGTCACCAACACCACCCCATTGGCGGCCCTGGAACCATAGATCGCCGCCGATGCGGCATCCTTTAGGACATCGATCGATTCAATATCCGAACCGTTTAAGTAATCAATATTGCCAACGGCCACACCATCTACAATGTAGAGCGGACTGGAATTACCTATAGTCCCCAGACCACGAATAGTAACCTTGGTACCGGCACCGGGCTGCCCGTTGTTCCTTGTTATACTTACCCCAGGTGCCACCCCTTGTAGTGCCTCCATGGCCGTTGAAGTGTTCAGCTCGGCAATATCTTCGCCCTTTACGTTGAGATTGGCTCCAGTAGTCAAAGCCTTTTTTTGAACCCCATACCCTACTACTACTACCTCTTCCAAAGACTCATAAGACTCCTCTAGGGTTACATTGATAGTGTTTTGCTGCCCTACGGTGATGGTTTGGCTAACCATTCCTATATAGGTAAAAACCAGGCGATCCTCCGGCCCAACATTTCCAATGGAATAATTCCCATCAAAATCCGTGGTGGTCCCATTAACGGTACCTTTAACAACTACCGTTACCCCCGGCAATGGCAAGCCAGCCTCATCGGAGACCAGTCCACTTATGGTCTTGGTTTGCGCAAAGGCGTCCTGCGCACAAACCATTACCAAAGTAATAATCAAAAATTTAAACTTTAGCATCATATAAAATAGTTTAGGTTAATTAATCCAATTTTCATTAGTATAAAATTTTATGTTTCCAGCGTTACCCCTTTTTGTTTGCGCCACATCTGTTTTTTAAAGAATAAAAAGGATGACAAAGACCAATAAGCCTACGATGGCTATCAGTAGCAGAACCTCTATCAACTGCCTCCATTTGAACTTTGAATTTTTCATTTTCATCGCATCAAATGTTAAATAATTATTAAATTACTTCTGCCATTAATCGTGCATCAAATAGAAATTTTGCTGCAACATTCCCTTTAAACACGGGAGATGCAACATCTGTTCTACCGCTTGCAACATTTATTGCAGACAGTCATTAAGTTAAATTGAAGATTGCGTTAAAATTTCCTAACATTATTGAGGATTCATACCAAAAAAGACTTCTTTTTTAAGGAAGATTACCCTTATAATCCTGAAAATATATTGTAGATAAGTATCCAACAGAATTCCCCTAAGCCCACCACTTCTTCTTTGGGCGTTCCCTCCTTCGTCGGTCGGGCTCTTGGCTAAATCCCTTGCGCTGCTGCGGGGATACCGCCGTGATCCCTAACGCAAACCCCAAGCATAAATAAGATGTAATAGGATAATGCTTCCCTTTATTGGGCCGAAATAAAGCAACCACCAAAAAATTGTGGACTATACCTGTGCTATTCCAAAGTATATTGGGAGAAAACTATGAGGTTATGCCACATTACAATAAAGTATATTCTAGGTAAAGGGATTTGGTAAGTTGAATGACCAAACAGTCAATCCTGGGAGTTACAAAAAGTAGCATTATCATTTCCCTGTAGATTTCAATACAATATCCCCACAGAAGGTCGCTGAAAACCTGGTTTTCCCATTATCCAGGTCACCACTAAAAAGGCATCTGCTATAAGGAACTATGACTTGGCGGAATCTACCTCAGTGGGAAGAATTCCAAAATGGGCCTTAAAACATTTGGTAAAATAAGACGGGGAAGAAAACCCTACCTTATAACACACTTCACTAATATTGGTATTGCCCATTTCAATAATCTGCTTTGCCCTTTCTATTCTAATATTTCTAAGAAATTCGTTGGCCGTCTGATTGGTAAGCGCCTTTATCTTCCTATAAAACTGACTCCTGCTTAAGTTTAAATGGGAGGCCAGTGCTTCCACACTCAACTCCGGGTCATCTATATTCTTATTAATAAAGTTAAGTACCTTCTCAATAAAGTCTTTGTCCAGGGAGGTGGTGTTCTTGTTTATGGGAACCTCACTGATTACACTGAAATATTTATTAAAAATTAACTGCCTACTGGTGATAAGCTGGGATAACCGCAGTCGCAACAGTCTTAAATCAAAAGGTTTTACCATATAAGCATCGGCTCCCAGTCCAATTCCTTCCATCCTATCATCTATTCTAGCCTTGGCCGTAAGCATTAGCAGCGGTATATGACTGGTTCTTAGATCCTCCTTGATACTTTTGCAAAATTCAAATCCATCCATTTCGGGCATAATTACATCCGTTATGATGATATCTGGAAGTACCTCCTTGGCCAATTGCAAGCCCTCTTTTCCATTTTTCGCCAAAAGTACCTTATACTGATTTCTAAGTTCGTTCTTTAAATAGTTTCTAAGTTCGGCATTGTCCTCAACAATTAGAAGGGTGTAGGCTTTATTGGCCTCGTTCAATTCAGTTTCAGTTTCGGGTTCCAAATTGTTGACAATAGCACTTTCCTGTGCTTTTTGGGTATCTGGCTCCTTAACGTCTTTTAATATTTCATCGGTTTCAAAGTGTTCGTTTCCTTTAGGCAATATGATCCTAAAAGTGGTACCACTTCCCACCTCACTACTAACCTCTATCTTCCCCTTGTGCAAGTCTACAAAACCCTGTACCACTTCCAAACCAATACCGGTGCCACCGTAATAGGTCTTGTTCAAATTCTCTACCTGATAGAACCTTTCAAAAATACGTTCGGCCTCCTTCTGTTCCAGACCCGGTCCGGTGTCCGAGATAACGATCTCTATTCCCTTTGTTGGATTGTTTTCATCAACCAAAGGCAAGGAGTAAAATTCATCCTTTGATAACAATTCTATAGTAATGGCCCCGCTATCTGGAGTAACTTTAAAAGCATTGGAAAGAATATTGAAGATAATTTTTTCCAACATACTTTCATCCGCCCAAAGGGAAAGGTCTTCGCTATCCGAATCCAAACTAAGGTGAATGTTCCTTTCTATAGCCTCCTCCCTAAAGTGGCCAACAACTTCCTTGGTAAGCTTATGCAGGTTAAGCACATTGGCCCTTACCCCTACCTTGTTCAACTCCAACTTCCTAAAATCAAGCAACTCGTTTACCAGCCGGTAAAGTCGATCTGTATTTTTATAAATGGTTTTGTGCTTATCCCTTATACGTGGGGGCAAATTTAAACTCTTGTCCTGTAGAATATCCCGTAGGGGATTAATGATCAAGGTCAGCGGAGTTCTAAACTCGTGCGATATATTGGTGAAAAATTGAAACTTTTTCTCATCCAAGTCCTTTTCCTGCAGCCTCTTTTCCCGCTCTGTATGGATAATCTGCTTTTCCCGTATTCTCGCCTGGGTCAATTTATTTAGAAGGTACACCCCAAATAAAAACAAGGCGATGTACATGCCCAGAGCCCAAGTAGTTTTCCACCAAGGAGACAATACCGTTATGGATAAGGTCAATGGCGACTCGTTCCATACTCCATCATTATTGGCAGCCTTCAATTTAAAGGTATAATTACCCGGGTCCAGATTGGTATAGGTGGCACTTCTCTTTTTACCTACATAGTTCCATGATTCCTCATAACCCTCCAAGTAATAGGCATATTCGTTTTTTTCGGGACGGGTAAAGTTAATCCCCGAATATTCGAGGGTAAAAACAGATTGGTCATGCGATAGCACTATACTATCGGTTTCCGAGATTACCTTTTTCAGTGGGGACCCTTCCTGTGTTGGCAATACCTTTTCATTGAACAATCTGAAATCGGACAAGTACAAGGAGGTCTTATTGGTATTGGTAATAATCTGGGAGGGGTTAAAGTAATTTACGCCCTGATAGCTGCCAAAATATATACTCCCTTGGTCATCCCTAAAAGTAGCATTGATATTAAAATCATTGGAAAGCAATACGTCAT
>CAXAVP010000157.1:0-10408 GCA_963972175.1 uncultured Arenibacter sp. | reverse complement strand
TTTCAAAATCCTAAACATAAAAAAAGAGACTGCCTTTTTAGACAGCCTCTTTTTTCATCCATAATGAAAAATGTATTGTTTTAAGAAACAAACCTTATACTCAACGGGTAATGAGGTTTTTCTCCATTGGATACCCTAATGGCATTGATAATGGGAAATACAAGGCACAATATGGCCACCGCGATAATCCCCAATATCCCTAGACCAAAAACAAAAATTAGCGGAATACATAGCAAGGCATACAAAAACATGCTTATTTGAAAATTAACGATAGACTTACCATTTTCATCCATGTTCATAATAGTATCCTTCTGTGTAAGCCAAAGAATCAGGGGCACTATAAATCCCCCGCAACCCGTTATAAGGTCCAATAACTGACTCAAATGGGTAAATACCAATAGTTGTTTGTTTTCTGCTTTCATGGAATGTTTTTTTAGTTTGTTAGAGCTGAAGGTCTTGCCTATGAATATAATTTACTCCGCTCTATATATAGGACGAAAAAAACAATCAATTGTTACAAGGCACATTTTATAGTTAATAGCTATCCAAAAATCTCTATTGCTTGCTTTCCAGTTCTTCCAATTTTTGCCTATCCTTGACCATTCTGTTTTGAAGTTTATCTATTTTTTGGTCCAACTTCTCCATTTCCTTAGGTGACATTTTACCCTTTTTCTCATCCTTCTTCATTTTCCTTAGTATTCTATCAATTTTTTTATCGGTTTTGGCAATAGTCTTCTTTTTGGACGCTATTTCTGAAGCAAGATCTTCTATTTTTTTCAATTCGCGTTCTGCCTTTTTTTGATTTTTTTCGGCTTTCTTTTCCGTTCTTTCCAGCTTCTTGGCTTCCATTTTCGCCTTTTGTAACCTTTTTTGGATTTCTTCGGATTCCTTGGAATCGCTTAAAATTTTGTTCTGTTTCTGTTGTTCTGTGTTTTCGGCAGGCATATTGGAATCTTTTGTATCCTGAGCCCAATTGCCTTGGCAGAATAAACCAAAGACCAATAAAGTAATTATTTGAATCAATTTCATATCACAATTTTATATTAAACTTCCCAAGCCTACATCCACTTATAGTGAATAAAACTGCAGGCCATTTGGGGGTTGGTATTTAAAATTATGTATTTTATCAGAACATAATACTGATTAAAATCATCGTTATCTATTTCCTTTAGCATTAAAGGTGTTTTAAAACTTCTATTCTCACAGGAATTAAGAACATCTAAAAGAGTGAACACCTTAGTTTTTGACTTGGTTTAAGGAATACAGTATGGGTAGTTTCTATTGATGATCGGGCAGGCATTGAAAATTATAAATTGTATTTTTACGGTCAATTAACATATTATGATTACCAACGACAACATCATTGCCCTGGCCACGGCATCAGGGGCTGGAGCCATAGCCATAATTCGTATCTCAGGGAAGGACGCCATTGCTTTGACCGTTCCTTTTTTCAGATCGATTCGCGGTAAGGACTTAAATAAACAAAAGAGCCATACCATTCATTTGGGCCATATTGTAGAAAATGACAAAGTGTTGGATGAGGTATTGGTGTCTTTATTTAAAGGTCCCCATTCCTATACTGGTGAGGATGTTGTGGAAATATCCTGTCATGGCTCGCCGTACATCCAACAGCAGATTATACAGTTGTTTTTACGCAACGGATGCCGTATGGCCAATGCGGGGGAATTTACGCTACGGGCTTTTTTGAATGGCAAAATGGACCTGAGCCAGGCCGAAGCCGTTGCAGACCTTATTGCCTCCGATAACGAGGCTAGTCATCAAATAGCCATGCAGCAAATGCGTGGTGGCTTTAGCAATGAGATAAAAAAATTGCGGGACCAACTGCTAAACTTCGCCTCCTTGATGGAATTGGAGCTCGACTTTGCGGAAGAGGACGTAGAATTTGCCGATAGGACCGAGTTCAAAAAACTTTTGACCAAAATACAACGGATCTTAAAACGACTGATAGATTCCTTTGCCGTGGGCAATGTCATTAAAAATGGAATTCCCATTGCTATTGTTGGAGAGCCCAATGTTGGCAAATCAACCCTACTCAATGCCCTGCTAAATGAAGAGCGGGCTATAGTAAGTGATATTGCGGGAACCACTAGGGATTCTATTGAAGACGAAATTGTTATAGATGGCATTGGTTTCCGGTTTATAGATACTGCAGGAATTAGGGATACCCAAGATGTTGTAGAAAGCATAGGCATTAAAAAAACTTTTGAAAAAATAGAACAGGCCCAGGTAGTGGTTTTGTTGATTGATGGGTGGGAAATGGCCATGAATACCACAAAATTAGAGTCGAGCATCAAGGAACTGGAAAAAATAAAAAGCAAATATCCCCAGAAACCTTTGGTGGTCATCGCCAATAAAATAGACCGATTGGATAAGGAACAACTACTAGCACTCCAATCACAGATCAAGGATCTCCACCTACTGTCTGCTAAAACAGGTAAAGGGGTAGAAACCTTAAAATCGCGCTTATTGGAATTTGTAAATACCGGAGCTTTGCGTAACAGTAATGCCATTGTAACCAATACACGTCATTACAATTCACTAATAAAAGCCCTGGAAGAGATAGAAAAAGTGCAACTGGGAATGGATGAGGACACCCCCAGCGACCTACTGGCTATAGATGTCCGGGAAGCCCTTTACCATTTAGGGGAAATTACGGGGCAAGTAACCAATGACGAGTTGTTGGGCAACATTTTTTCTAATTTCTGTATCGGGAAGTAACAAATCATACCTTAATATCTAATTTTAAAGAAACTATAAACAAACCAATCATACTAAATTGAAAAGAATGATTAGCCCTTACCAAGATATACCGGTTATCCCATCCATTCAGAAGTATGGATTATATTGAACTGACTTCTGCAGTTGATAGCTGCGGTAACTCTAAGGCTCAATAAAGAAAGAAGCTAAAAAAAACTTAGTTTTTCCTTTAATGCCCTTCATGCCCTGGAGTTGTAATCCCGACACTTTTATTCATCATTGATTTTTTTCCTTGTAATTGTGCCGCCGCATCCACGGTAAAAGTACCATTTGTTACTATCTCCTCCCCATTTTTTAGGCCTGAGTGAACCATGTAACCACCATGGGCAATGTTCCCCAATGCAATTTCCCGCATTTCAAAAATAGGCTCAATGGGGTCTGTTTTCACATAGACCAAAGAACGTTCACCAGTCCACATTACCGCACTTTCAGGAACCACTATCCGCTCCTCGTTGGAAGTAGACGACAAGGCTACCAAGCCCGAGACGAACATCCCCGGTTTAAGCTGGTCTTTTGGGTTTTGCAAATTGGCCCTCACCTCTACGGTCCTACTCTTGGTATTTAGGATAGGATCTATAAAGGATATTTTAGCGTTGAATATTTTATTAGGGTAGGCCTTACTTTCTATTATAATCTCCTGCCCTACCTTTAACATGGACAGTTGATTCTCATATGCCTCAAAAACAGCCCAAACCGTTCCTAGATCAGCTATTTTAAAAATAGGAGCCCCCTTCTTTACATAGTCCCCGGTTTTTACCAAAATTTCGGATACCGTACCAGAAACGTTGGAATAAATAGGAAAATATTCCTTCGCCGTACCGGATTGCTCTATCTGATTTATTTGGCTATCGGATAATTTCCACAATTTTAGTTTATTACGAACCGCCTTATATAAAGAAGGTTGGGATTCTTTAAGGCTGCCCGCTGTAATTAGTTCTTGCTGGGCCGCAACAAGATCTGGAGAATATATGGTAGCCAACTGCTGTCCGTATTTCACCTTTTCCCCCTTAAAATTCACGTACAATTGTTCTATACGTCCATCAAAATAGGAGGCTTGGGTGGCAAGTGTTTTCTCATTCTGCTCAACAACACCAGAAAGTTTTATACTGGAATCTTCGGTATTGGCCGAACCTATTATAGTTGTTCTTACATCGGCTAGGGCCAATGCATTTCTGCTCATTTTAAATTGATCAATGCTCAACCCTTCCTGATCTGTCTCTGCTGGAATCAAATCCATACCACAAATAGGGCAGTCTCCAGGTTCCTGTTGCATTATTTGGGGGTGCATGGAGCATGTCCACATCCCGGAAGATACCATATCCTCCTTGCGATCGTGCCCCTGGTCCATAGTAGTGTCCCCTGGCATACCAAAAATTAGGTATCCAGCTATAAGACCACCTAAGGCGGCAATAACGATATAAAGAATATTTTTTTTCATGGGGTTGTATTAAATTAATTTTCGTTTTTCTGAAGTCGATATAACATCTTTTTCATTTGAGCAATTTCCCGCTTCTGTGCCTCTATGATCTCTTCTGCCAATTTGATGGCCTCAGGGTCTTCTAAATGAGCCTTTTGGCTAACCATTATTGCTGAGGAATGATGCGGTATCATGGCTTTCATCCATTGTACGTCTCCAATGAAGCTTTGTTGACGCAATCCTACTAGTGTAGCTATGAATACCACAACTGAAACAACAATTATTACAAAGTTCACTTTCTTATTCTCGTACATGTCCCACATAAACAACAACATTGTAAAGGCCATTGGGGCTATCATCAATATCGTCATATAGCTTCTGGTATGGCTCAACATTACATGATCCAATACATCGGCATTTAAGAACATTACCAAATACATAATAACAAAGGAGGTGGCCAACATAAAGGCAAACTTTACATAATTACTTTTCCATCCGTGATATGTACTCTTTTTTTTGGAATGATCCATAATACTATACTTTTAAAAGTTAACAATTGGCAGTCAATAATATGACTGCTTTATCTACGATCCAACATGGGTCTAACAACCTGTAAACACTACACCTATAAAAACATACTTTTGTTTAAAGCGCATTCAACGTCTTTGATGTAGGTTGAATAAATAATTTTATTTGCCTTCCCAATAAAAATGTCCCAACAATATAGAAGCCCAAAATAAGTTGGTTATAGTACAGGTCGCAACATGGCAGTTTGGCTCCTGTCCAACTTATTTTGGTTGGATATATATCTTCTAATACTGCTTATTTTTCAAAGGTCTCTATTACCTTACCACATTTCAACATTTTACTTCCGTAATAAGGGTTTTCAATTTTTTCTACATTGGAAATCCAATAACCACCATTACCATCTAAAGCCATAGGGCAGAATTGTTTATAAACCTTTCCCCCGGATAGGGATTCCTTTATGAGTGGCTCTACCTCTTGGGTTAGATCTGAGAATAGTTGTCGTTGACTTTCCAGATTGGCATCCTCAGCCATAGCTAGAGCTTTGGACTTTATATTTTCCCTATCTTCCGAAAAACTTTCCGCAAGCTTAGTGGCTGCCTCTTGTACTCCCTTGGCATCAGAATTTACAAGTGCCATACGTATCTGTTGATAGTTGTGGAATACCTTTCCAGTCATGCCATCAGAAAAGGAGGCGTCTGCAATATCTGCAGTATGTTTTTCTTTTTTTTGTTCAATTTCATTCTGTGTATTTATTTTAGCCTCTTGTTTGTTTTTATTCTCTCCACAAGATGTCATTACCATGGCTATAACAGCTGAAAAAACAATTGCTTTGTTGTATTTCATAGTTTTTGTTCCGTTACTTTTCATATTTATTAAATTTATATTAGACATTGATTTATAATTAATTGATTTAATTTTTTTATTGATTTGATAAGTAATTAATTACTGCCCTTTGGTTATAATAGTCTTTGGTGGCCTCTATCTTCTTTTTCTGAAACTGAAGTTTCAGTTCCTGTATATCCAATACATCGTTAAAGTTGATTGTTCCGGTTTCATAATTTTTGATTAAGATATCTTCGGCATTATTAGCCTCCTCCAGATTTTTAATTTGGGTATTGTAGCTAATTTTAGCAGCTTCCCTGTTATTGATGGCTGATATTAAAAGAGACTCCAATAGATTTTTACGATCGGTTTTTTTGGCCATTATTTCATCTTTTCGCAATTTATTCTGTGCTGAAATGGATTTATAACTGTTGTTGAAAATGGGAATGGAAAGGGAAACCATGGGCATTAATATATCTTTTCCACTATTAACTATAGTCATATCTGTCCTTTCTTCCACCGGGATATAATCCAGTCCAAATCCTAGATTGGGGTTGGATTTTTTCTGGTTTAGTTTCTCAAATTGGGTAACCGATTGAAATAACCTATCGTATTTCTCAAGTTCGGGATGTAAGCCTAGGGCCTTGTTAACCTCCTCTTGGCCACTGGGTATAGTTAGTTTATCCGCTATACTAGCTTGGGAATCTTGGGCTCTATTAAGTAGGGAGTTGAATACGCCGATTTCCGAATCAAACTTGAGCTCCAATACTTTTAGTAGCTCCTGCATTTCATTCTGTCTAATCTGCAGCCTAAGTACATCCACGGCCGAAGCCTTTCCTACCTCCACCGATGCAAGAGCCAGTTGTTCATAGGATTTTAGGAGTTGGATATTCTCTTCCAAAACCAATAGATTGGCTTTTATGGCATAGAGCTTATAATAGGCTTGGGAAACCGATAGCCTGAGTTTTCTTTTTGCTATGGTTATCTCCAAGTATTCGGTATCCGAAAGTGAGGAAGCATAATTTTCCCTTGCCGTAATGGTGCCAAACCATGGCAACATCTGTTTTATGGAAAACCGCATCTTTTGGGCACCAGTTCGCGTTTCGGGTTCACTAATAAATAGGCCTGCGCTTAGCTCGGTATTGGGCAATGTATTGGCCTCCATGATTTTTTCCTGGGTAATATGATAGCGTATTTCAAAGGCCTGTACTGCTGGATTATTTGCCTCCGCTTCCTCAATATAGGATTCCAGGGTCTGCCCTATTGCCATGCCCCCGGCAAAAAGTCCCAGAATTGTTGCTACAATCTTTTTCATTTAATTTGTCTTTTAAGTTGAAATTCCTTTTGCCAGCTATAAAGTACCGGTACTAAAAAGTAGGAGGTGACGTCTATAATCATACCCCCAAAAATGGGTATGGCCATGGGGGTCATAATATCGCTGCCTTTTCCTGTAGAGGTAAGAACCGGCAATAATGCAAGAATGGTAGTTACCGTGGTCATTAAACAAGGTCGTATGCGTTTTTCTGCTGCCTCTACGGTAGCTGATCGGATGCTACCTAGATCATTAGGTTTTTCCTTTTTAAAGGTTTGGGTAAGGTAGGTGGCCATGACTACGCCGTCATCAGTAGCAATACCAAAAAGAGCTATGAAACCTACCCAGACCGCAACGCTAAGGTTTATCGTTTTCATATTGAACAAATCCCGAAGGTTTTCGCCAAAAAGGTTAAAATTTAGAAACCAATCCTGACCGTAAAGCCAAATCATAATAAAACCTCCCGCAAAAGCTACGGCAATACCCGTAAAAACCATCAAGGATGTAGAGACGGAACGAAACTGGAAATAAAGTATCAAAAAGATGATGAACAGGGCCAAAGGAACTACTACGGACAAGGTTTTTTCTGCACGTAATTGATTCTCATAGGTGCCAGTAAAACTGTAACTAATACCTGAGGGTACGCTAAGTTCCCCACTCCTGATTTTCATTTGAATTGCTTCCTGTGCTTTTTCCACCACATTTACTTCGGCATATCCGGCCTTCTTATCAAACAGTACGTACCCAATCAAAAAAGTATCTTCGCTCTTAATGAGCTGTGGCCCTTTTGTGTAACGTATAGTTACCAATTCGTTCAGGGGTATAGGGCTGCCTTGGGCTACCGGAACATAAATATTCCTAATGTCCGTAGGATTATCCCTAAGTTCCCTAGGGTAACGTACGCGAACGCCGTATCGTTCACGGCCTTCTACCGTCTGGGTCAAGGTCATACCACCAACGGCAACTTCCAACACCTGCTGTACATCCTCCACAAGTACTCCATACCTGGCCAACTTTTCACGATCGATATCTATCAACAAATAGGGCTTCCCAACAATTCTATCGGCAAAAACAGCCTCTTCCTTCACCCCTTCCACCTCTTTTAAGATATTTTCCAATTGGATACCAAAGGCTTCTATCTCAGCTAAATCCTGTCCTTTAACCTTTATGCCCAACGGAGCCCGCATTCCAGTCTGAAGCATAACCAAACGGGTTTCTATAGGCTGTAATTTAGGTGCCGAGGTGACCCCTGGTAAGCGGGTAACCCTAACAATCTCATTCCATATGTCGTCTGGAGTTTTTATATCCGGTCGCCAATTCCGAAAATATTCACCATCCTCATCCGGAATTAAATCGCCCCGTTCTACATTAGAAAAAGTAATCATTTCCGAATCTTCGTATTGGGAACTGTTTTTTTGGAGTACTGTATTGGGATTTAGACTGTATGTGTCATTTTTAAGTATGAACAAGCCGTCCTTGTTCACCTTAAAACGTTGACGCTTACCTCCCTGGTTCAGCATGTACTCCGGCTTATACTGTATGATGTTTTCGTACATGGACAAGGGAGCCGGATCCAACGCAGATTCGGTTCTTCCCGCCTTTCCTACTACAGTTTCAATTTCCGGGATACTTGCCACGGCCATATCCAATTGTTGGAGCACCCTTTTGTTTTCAGCCACACCTGCATGGGGGAGGGAAGTTGGCATCAAAAGAAATGAGCCTTCATTCAAAGCAGGCATAAACTCTTTGCCCGTATTCCTCATAATAACAATACCCAATGTTAATACGGTGGCAGGAATAAGCAAAAACAACACTTTGTTTTGTAAGGCCCAACTTAATATATGGGAATAATAGGATCTAAATAAGGTGAATACCCCCAACAAGCCAAAGCAAATGATGGCCACAAAAATCAGGTTCATCACCATACTTCTATCAAAACCTAAGGGACGCCAGTATTCTGCCAAAAGAAAAACGATGGCTATTACCGAAATAATGATATTCAACAATTTTGCCTGCCTTTCCGTTAGCGCAAAACCTTTGAACAGTCGCCCTGCCAATTCTGTATCCTTTAAGGGTTTTACAGATCCAAAAGCAATTAGGGTTAGACCCATCCAGTAACCATAGACCAAGGCAATAAGCCCGGAAACTATAAGTGCTAGGCTAAAAATTAATCCCGTAACGCTTTTACTTGGTTTTTTCCTGAACAGGTAGGCTGCGAATGGGGGTATTAAAAATAGCGCAATCACTAGGGATGCACTAAGCGCCATGGTTTTGGTAAAGGCCAAGGGTCTAAACAGCTTACCCTCGGCACCTATCATAGTAAAAACCGGGATAAAACTTATTATAGTGGTCATTACCGCTGTTAGGATTGCACCAGAAACCTCAGAAGTGGCATTGTAAATAATCTGGTTTGTAGTGAGTTCCTCACCATTCCCATTAGTACTCAGATTTTCATCCTCCAAATGCCGAATCATGTTTTCTGCCAATATAACCCCAACATCAACCATGGTACCAATGGCAATGGCTATTCCCGAAAGTGCTACGATATTGGCATCAACATCAAAAAGCTTCATGGTAATAAAAACCATTAGTACAGCTACGGGTAGAAGACCCGAAATAAGGACAGAAGCCCTAAGGTTGAACACCATCACCACAATGACCAGAATAGTGATCAAAATTTCCAAGGTCAGTGCCTCATTGAGGGTTCCCAAGGTTTCCTGAATAAGTTCCGTACGGTCGTAAAACGGTACTATGGTTAGCTGGGAAGTACGTCCATCACTTAATTCCTTGGAAGGGAGACCAGCACTGAGTTCCTTGATCTTGTCCTTAACATTGTTGATAACCTCTAAGGGGTTAGCACCATATCTGGCCACCACAACTCCCCCAACAACTTCGGCTCCTTCCTTATCCAAGATACCTCTTCGCACAGCAGGCCCTAGGGATACATTGGCAATATCCTGCACTCGGAGAGCCGTATAATTTTCAGAAGATACAACCGTATTTTTAATATCATCGATCGACTCTATATAGCCCAATCCGCGGACTAGATATTCTGCTTTATTGATTTCCAAAGTCTGTGCGCCTATATCACGGTTACTTTGTTTAACAGCCTTGACCACTTGTTGTAAACCAACATTATATTGTCGCATCAACTCTGGATCTACATCTATTTGGTATTCCTGTACATACCCACCAATGGAAGCAACCTCAGAAACACCAGTTGCTGCGGACAGCGCATATTTTACATAGTAGTCCTGTATACTTCTCAATTCCTGAAGGTCCCAGCCGCCGGTAACATTACCTTCTTTGTCCCTACCTTCCAGGGTATACCAGAATATTTGTCCCAATCCCGTGGCATCAGGTCCCAAGGAAGGGTTGACTCCATCAGGTAAAAGGTTTGTGGGAAGAGAGTTTAATTTTTCCAGAATCCGGCTTCTGCTCCAATAAAATTCTACATCTTCTTCAAAAATGATATAGATGCTGGAGAATCCGAACATGGAAGAACTTCTAATAGTCCTAACCCCTGGAATTCCCATTAACGAAGTGGTCAG
>CAXAVP010000156.1:0-10513 GCA_963972175.1 uncultured Arenibacter sp. | reverse complement strand
TCATGGTGGACAAGCTCCGGACAAGGCCTATGGGGCGGTAATGCCGCCTATATATCAAACCTCAACCTATGCCCAATCTACCCCTGGAGGCCATAAAGGGTATATGTATTCTAGAAGTGCCAATCCAACAAGGACGGCTTTGGAAGATTCATTGGCCAGTATTGAAAATGGCACCTACGGTTTGGCTTTTGGAAGCGGAATAGCGGCCATAGATGCCGTGATGAAATTGATGAATCCCGGTGATGAGGTAATTGCTACCAGTGATCTCTACGGGGGTAGTTACCGAATCTTTAGGAAAATATTTGAAAAATACGGTATTGTTTTTCATTTTGTTGGGATGCAGAATTTGGAGGAATTAAAAGCAAAGGTAAACGGCAATACTAAGCTTATATGGGTAGAGACCCCAACAAATCCTATGATGAATATTGTTGATATTAAGAGGGTCTCCCAATTGGCCAAAAAACACAATATCCTTTTTGCCGTAGACAATACCTTTGCAACCCCATATTTGCAACTGCCTTTGGACCTAGGTGCCGACATAGTAATGCACTCTGCCACTAAATACCTGGGAGGGCATAGTGATGTGGTTTTGGGAGCTTTGGTAGTAAAGGATAAAGACCTTGCAGACAAGTTGTATTTTATACAAAATGCCAGTGGTGCCATATGTGGCCCCATGGACAGCTTTTTGGTGCTTAGGGGAATAAAGACCTTGCATGTAAGAATGCAGCGCCATTGCGAAAATGGCCGGGCTGTGGCCCAATTTCTAGCAGATCACCCTAAAATTGACAAAGTGTATTGGCCAGGTTTTCCGGATCACCCCAATCATGCGGTGGCCAAAGAACAAATGAAAGATTTTGGGGCTATGATATCCTTTGTTCCCAAAGGGGCAGACTACCAGGATGCCATAAAAATAGTGGAAAGACTACAGTTATTTACCTTGGCAGAGTCCCTAGGGGGCGTGGAGAGTCTGGCAGGACATCCCGCAAGTATGAGCCATTCTGGTATTCCCAAGGAGGAGCGTGAAAAAAGTGGCGTGGTAGACGCTATGATAAGGCTTAGTGTAGGGATAGAGGACAGCGATGATTTAATAGTGGACCTTAGGAGGGCTATAGAATATTAATTTTTATCAAATTTCAAAAAAAAGACGGTTTTAATTATGTAAAAACTATAATTTTGCTGTTAAACTCAAAATTTGTCAACAATCAGCAATTAACAAGTTATTATGGAAGATAAAATAAATGCATTCATGGAGGAGGTGAAGAGCCGAAATAGCCATGAGCCGGAATTCATCCAAGCTGTTCAAGAAGTGGCGGAAACCGTGATTCCCTATATCCTCAATAATGAAATTTACGGCGGTAAAAACATTTTGTTAAGGATGGTAGAGCCCGAAAGGTTAATTTCCTTTAGGGTGTCATGGGTAGATGACCAGGGAGAAATCCATGTAAATAGAGGGTATAGGGTTCAGATGAATTCTGCCATAGGCCCATACAAAGGCGGATTAAGGTTTCATCCTACGGTAAACGCCAGTGTCCTAAAATTTTTGGCCTTCGAACAGGTTTTTAAAAATAGTTTGACCACACTGCCCATGGGGGGCGGTAAGGGGGGGTCTGACTTTGACCCAAAAGGGAAATCCAATGATGAGATTATGCGTTTTTGTCATGCTTTCATGACGGAACTGTGTAGGCATATTGGGCCTAATACCGATGTACCTGCAGGGGATATTGGCGTTGGTGCCCGGGAAATTGGATTTTTGTTCGGGATGTACAAAAAGATAAGAAATGAATTTACCGGGGTTTTAACGGGCAAGGGACTTTCTTGGGGAGGGTCTAAAATTAGGCCGGAGGCAACAGGATACGGAACTGTGTATTTTGCACAGAGTATGTTGCAATCCAGAAATGACCAGGTTAAGGGTAAGACAGTAGTGATCTCTGGATCTGGAAACGTAGCCCAGTATGCTGCAGAAAAGGTAATTAGACTGGGCGGAAAGGTAATTACCCTTTCCGATTCTGGCGGATATATATATGACAAGGAGGGTATTACTGAGGAGAAATTGGAATTTGTCATGGATTTGAAGAACAATAAACGAGGAAGAATTTCGGAATATGTCAACACCTATACCTCCGCAGAATTTCACGAGGGGAAAACACCTTGGGACGTTAAATGTGAAATGGCCCTGCCCTGTGCCACCCAAAATGAGCTGGATGGCAACGATGCCAAAGCCTTGTTGAAAAATGGGTGTATATGTGTGGCGGAAGGGGCCAATATGCCCTCTACCCCAGAGGCAATACACGCCTTTCACGATGCAAAAATTTTGTTTGCTCCCGGTAAGGCTTCCAATGCGGGCGGTGTAGCTACCTCAGGATTGGAAATGTCACAGAACTCACTGCGAATAAGTTGGACTCGTGAGGAGGTGGATGAGCGACTACAAAAAATAATGAAGGATATACACGACTCTTGTGTGGAATACGGGCAAGAAGAAGATGGGTATTGCAATTATGTGAAGGGGGCAAATATTGCCGGGTTTGTAAAAGTTGCCGATGCCATGCTGGCACAAGGGGTTATTTAAGCTTTTGTAAGCCTTTGCAAAAGAGGATTGCCGAAGCTCTTTTTTATAATTTCTGGGACCCGTACGTTTCTGTGAAACCTACGGGTCTCTTTGTATTATCTTTGTACCTAGATATAAATTATAATGCAGCTAACTACGAAGGCCATTGTTCTAACCTCGCTAAAATATGGGGACAGCAGTTTAATCGTCAAGATTTATACACTGACTGATGGAATAAAGACCTATATGTTGAAGGGGGTGCTTTCCTCAAAAAAGAGGAAGTTGAAACCGGCCTATTTTCAGCCGCTTTCCCAATTGGAAATGGTTGCCTCACATAAGAATAAAGGTACCATGGAGTCAATTACAGATGTCAAGGTCTGTTATCACTACCACACCCTACATACCGATATTGCCAAAAATGCCATAGCGTTTTTTTTGGCCGAAATGTTAGCCAATAGTATTCATGAGGAAGAACCCAATGAGGGGTTGTTCAATTTTTTGGAGGCTTCCCTACAATGGTTGGATACCCATGAAAAATTTGCCAATTTCCACCTTTTCTTTCTGCTTTCCCTGACTAGGTATTTAGGATTCTATCCAGATACTACCTATTCCCATTTGCCTTATTTTGATCTTTTGGAAGGCGAGTTCTTGGAGATACCTTCATTAAACCCTGGTCTTACTGGGGATGATTTAAAATTGTTTAAATCGCTTTTAGGCATAAATTTTGATGCCTTACCTACGATTAAGCTTAATAAAAAGAACCGTCAGGACCTCCTAAAAACCCTTGTCCTGTATTTTGAATTACATTTGCAGGGTTTTAGAAAACCAAGGTCGTTGGCAGTGTTAAATGAAGTGTTTAGCTAATATGCAGAAAATTACTTTCATAATCATTTTCCTGGTATTTCATGTAGGTATGGGGCAGGTGATTGTTGTTTTGGACGGCGATAACCATAGGCCTATTCCCAATGTTATTGCTTACAATGCCGATAAGTCCAAAACCTCGCTTTCGGACTTGGACGGTAAATGTGATCTGTCCAGATTTGGCCAAGGAGAGCGAATAACCCTTATGCATATTGGATATCAAACGGTGAAAACAACCAAAGGAGCGCTGCTAAAGAAGGGTAAATTATATATGGATTTAACGGCGGAGCAGTTGGATGAGGTGGTGATGTCCATCTCCAAATGGGAGCAACAGAGAAAGGATATTCCACAGAAAATTGCTGTGATCAACGCCAAAGCGGTAGATTTTACTGCTCCCCAGACTTCTGCAGACTTGCTTCAGAATAGTGGAAAGGTATTTGTACAGAAAAGTCAGTTAGGAGGAGGCAGTCCCATGATAAGGGGTTTTGCTACCAATAGACTGTTGCTAACGGTAGATGGGGTGCGTATGAACAATGCCATTTTTAGGGGGGGGAATATACAGAATGTTATTTCTATTGATCCCTATGCTATAAGGAGTACCGAAATTATCTTTGGTCCCGGCTCTGTAATCTATGGTTCGGATGCTATTGGTGGAGTAATGAATTTTTATACCAAGGACGCTCTATTCTCTAAGACAGATAGTATCAATTTCTTTGGTAATGGAAATTACAGGTTTTCCACAGCCAATATGGAGAATACAGTTCATGTAGATTTTAATTTAGGTAAGAAAAAATGGGCCTTTTTAACCAATATAACCTATAACGATTTTGACAATCTTAAAATGGGGTCCCATGGTCCCGCATCGTACTTAAGGAGTAGTTATGTGACCACCGTAGAAGGGGAGGATAGGCTGGTGCAGAACCCTTCGCCCCAAGAGCAGACTCCAACCGGTTACAACCAAATAAACCTGATGCAGAAGGTGGCGTTAAAGCCCAACAATAATTGGAATGCCAATTTAAGCACCTACTATTCGGAGACCTCGGATTATGCCAGATACGATAGGCTGATAAGGCCTTCAAAAGACGGTACAGGCCTAAGGTCTGCAGAATGGTATTACGGGCCACAAAAATGGTTTATGACCAATCTTCAATTTTATAAAAACGGAAAGAATAGGTTTTATGATGGCCTAAAAATTACCACGGCCTATCAAAAGTTTGAGGAAAGTAGAAATGATAGGGGCTTTCAAGATCCCACAAGATATACCACCAAGGAGAAGGTAGATGCTATTTCTGCCAATGTTGATTTTGAAAACAAACGCATCGGAAATCTGCGGCTGTATTATGGTGGCGAATATGTTTTTAATAAAATAGGATCTAAGGGGGCAGTATTAAATATAGAAACCTTGGAGCAGTTAAGCTCTGCCTCGCGCTATCCCGACGGTGCTACCTGGCAAACACTGGCAGGCTATATAAACAGTGAGCTAAAGGCAAAGCCCAACTTCACATTTTTATCAGGTTTGCGTTATAGCCATGTGTGGATAGATGCTGTTTTTGATCAAACCTACTATTCTTTTCCCTTTGACAATGCAGATTTAAGTACGGGGGCATTAACTGGAAGTATAGGGTTTAGTTGGTTTCCCAAGGTGGACCTGCAGCTGACTTTTAATGGCTCTACAGGATTCAGAGCCCCCAATATAGATGATGTAGGGAAAATATTTGATTCGGAGCCGGGCTCTGTGGTGGTGCCCAATCCAGAGTTGGAACCCGAGTATGCCTATAATTTGGAGGTTGGCGTCCAGAAAAATTTTGATGATAAGTTAATGCTGAAGGGCGCTGCATTTTATACTTATTTGGTAGATGCATTGGTGCGCCGTGATTTTCAGTTTAATGGAAGTTCTGAAATGGAGTACAATGGGGAGATGAGTAATGTACAGGCCATACAAAATGCGGCCAAGGCCTATGTCTATGGTTTTGAGTTTGGCTTGGATGCCTTTCTTAGTGAAAGCGTATCGGTCAATGCCAATCTTACCTTGACCGAAGGTATAGAGGAAGAGGAGGATGGCACCAATAGTCCGGGAAGGCACGTAGCGCCTACCTTTGGAGATTTTCATCTTATTTGGAAAAATCAGAAATTAAAAACCGACCTGTTTTTGAATTTTAATGGAGAGATTGACTATGATGATATGTCCATGTCCGAAAAAACAAAAGACTATATCTATGCATTGAATGCGGAAGGAAATCCCTACTCGCCATCATGGTATACATTAAACTTTCGTTCGCAATATCAGTTCAGCAGTGCAATCAAGCTATCCCTTAATTTGGAGAATATTACAGATCAAAGATACCGTTCTTATTCTTCTGGTATTGTGGCACCCGGTATCAACCTTATTTTGGGGGTAGGCTATTTGTTTTAAAAAAACAAGGGCCACAGCTTGTCATCTGGCCCTTGTTAATTTATATTCTTAAGGATGCTTATTCCTCAATTTCTTCTTCCACCTCTTTGGCGGCTTCCTTGGTTTGGTCTACCGCCTTCTGGGTAGCTTTCTCTACATCTGTTCCAAGTTTTTTGGCGGCGTCTTTAATGCTATCCACGGTAGCCCCGGCTTTGCCCCAGGCTTCGGTCCCGGCTTTTTTCATATCGTCCCCAATTTCTTTGGCCTCTTCCAAGGCCTCGTCTGCGGCTCCTTTAACTTCTTCGCCAACAACGTTTAAATCCGCTTCTACCTCTTTTAAGGCTTTATTGGTCTTTTCCATAGCGTCTTCGGCCTTGTCTTTAGCATCCCGGCATGATGTAAGTGAAATGCCTAGGGTTACTAGTAAAATAGCGCTAAATATTACTTTTTTCATTTTTTTCGTTTTAAGGTTTATATAGTGATTGCTATAATAAAATACGTTGTAATGGACGTTACGGATTTTTTTAAAAGGGAATAAAAGGGAAACGAAGGGATTATTCCAACTGTGGTAACTTGAATTGTAGGAAGAGTGTTGTGCAAACCCCAAAAAAAATGTAAGAAAATTAATCGCTTATAGAGCTGTGAATCAGTAATCTACGATTTTATTGGTTTTTTTTGGTGTTTTTTTGGGTAGGGTAGGAAGGGTCTTGATTGTTATATAGGCAAATGTCTAAAATTATATTATTATGAAGAATTATTTAAAGATTTCAGGATTGGCTTTAATAGCTTTAGTAGGGATGATGTCATGTAATAAAGACGATGATTCTGCCATGGAGGCCGAAACCTACAATACCTCCTTTGAAGTTACTGATGCGCCTATAGATAATGCAGATGTAGAGGCAGTATTTGTTACCATTGCCAATGTTTCGGTTGACGGAAAGTCTTTAGAAGGATTCAGTGCAACAACAGTAAATTTGGCAGCTTTGGTCAATGGAAAGACCGAGGCATTGGGTAATTTGGACTTACAGGCAAAATCGTATTCAAATATTGTTTTTGAATTGGATTTTGACCAAGATGTAGACGGGAATTCTCCAGGGTGTTATGTAGAGCGAGCCAATGGGGAAAAAGATGCTTTGGTAGCCTCGTCCAACAAAATTACCATCTCTGATAAATTTGAAGTTTTGGCAAATGCCACCAACGTAATTGTGGTTGATTTTGACCTAAGGAAAACAATCAAAGAAGAGAAAGAAGGAGCGTCTAGCGATTTTGATTTTGTAACGATGAGCGAGTTATCTGCCGGAATTAGAACAGTAAACGCAGAGTTGACGGGAAAAATTTCTGGTAATGTAAACGATGCCAATGATACATCGGACAAGATAATTGTCTATGCATACGAGAAAGGAAGTTTTGATGCGGATGTTGAAACAAAGGGAAAAGGAGCAAGTGGAGTTACTTTTGCCAATGCGGTAACCAGTGCTGAAGTTACAGGTTTAAGTGGCTCCTATAGCCTTGATTTCTTGGAGGAAGGAGAGTATGAATTAATTTTTGCTTCCTATAATGAAGCTGAGGATAGCGGGTTCACCTTCAATGCATTGTTGAATGTTGAGTCTACCACGGGATTAAACTTAGGAGCTGTAGAGGTTGGCTCAGCCCTTCAAATTAGTGCCAATGTAACCATCACTGGTACCAAATAAACTGAATCTAATTATTAAAATGTATAAAAGCCCCTTTCTAAAGGGGCTTTTTGTATTTAACAGAATCATTTTTACACTAAAAATCACTAGTTTTGCAAACTTAAAATGTAGCATTAGAAGCTGTTATTATGAAGTTTGCAGAATACAAGGGTTTAGATTTGCCAAAAGTAGCTGAGGAGGTATTGCGCTATTGGAAAGAGCATGATGTTTTTGAAAAAAGTGTAAGTAGTAGGGAGGGCAAAAATAGTTTTGTTTTTTATGAGGGACCGCCTTCCGCCAATGGATTGCCGGGAATTCATCATGTTATGGCCCGGACCATTAAGGATATATTTCCCCGCTATAAGACCATGAAGGGATATCAGGTTAAGCGAAAAGCGGGCTGGGATACCCATGGCCTGCCCATTGAGTTGGGGGTAGAGAAGGAATTGGGGATTACCAAGGAAGATATTGGTACCAAGATATCGGTGGAGGACTACAATGCGGCCTGTAAGAAGGCAGTGATGAGGTATACGGATGTCTGGAATGCCATGACAGAAAAAGTAGGGTACTGGGTAGATATGGAAGACCCTTACATTACCTACAAGTCCAAGTATATGGAATCTGTTTGGTGGTTGCTAAAGCAGATATACAGTAAGGGGCTAATTTATAAGGGGTATACCATACAACCTTATTCCCCTAAGGCCGGGACGGGGCTAAGTTCCCATGAGCTAAATCAGCCCGGGACCTATCAGGATGTTACGGATACTACAATAGTGGCACAATTTAAAACCCTTAAGGAGACACTTCCCCAAACTTTTCAAGAGGTTTTGGGTGATGTTTTCTTTTTGGCATGGACCACCACTCCATGGACCCTGCCTTCCAATACGGCTTTGACCGTAGGGCCAAAAATAGATTACGTACTGGTGAAAACCTTCAATCAGTATACTTTTGAGCCCATGCATGTGGTTGTAGCCCAATCATTGGTAGGGAAACAATTTAGTGGTAAGTATTACGAAGCCGAAAGCACTGAGGATTTTGAGAACTATTCATCCAAAGACAAGAAAATACCATATCAAGTAGTTGCCGCTGCCAAGGGTGCCGATCTTGTGGGTGTTAGGTATGAGCAGTTGTTGGATTATGCATTGCCTTATCAAAACCCTGAAAATGCCTTTAGGGTCATTAGCGGGGATTTTGTAACCACGGAGGACGGTACCGGAATTGTACACACGGCACCTACTTTTGGGGCAGATGATGCCTTGGTGGCCAAGTTGGCCCAGCCAGAAGTACCTCCTATGCTAGTGCTCGATGAAAATAAAAACCCGGTTCCTTTGGTAGATTTGCAGGGTAGATTTCGCCCTGAAATGAAGGAATTGGGCGGAAAATATGTTAAAAACGAATACTATGGTGAGGGAGAAGCTCCTGAGCGCTCTGTAGATGTAGAAATCGCCATTAAACTAAAAGAAGAGAATAGGGCCTTTAAGGTAGAAAAGTATGTCCACAGTTATCCCAATTGCTGGCGTACCGATAAACCTATCCTTTACTACCCCTTGGATTCATGGTTTATAAAAGTTACCGATATCAAGGAAAGGATGTTCGGTTTAAACCAAACCATAAATTGGAAGCCGAAAGCTACAGGAGAAGGAAGATTTGGAAATTGGTTGGCAAATGCCAATGATTGGAATCTCTCCCGTTCCCGCTATTGGGGGATACCATTGCCTATATGGCGAACGGAAGACGGCAAGGAGGAAATTATTATAGGCTCCGTAGGGGAACTAAAAGAAGAAATAACGAAGTCTGTTGCCGCAGGGGTGATGGAAAACGATATTTTTTCTGATTTTACCGTAGGGGATATGAGTGAGGAGAATTATGAAAAAATTGACCTTCATAAAAATATTGTGGATCAAATAGTCTTGGTCTCCGCTTCTGGAAAGCCTATGAGAAGGGAGAGCGATCTAATTGATGTTTGGTTTGATAGTGGTTCCATGCCCTATGCCCAATGGCACTACCCCTTTGAGAATAAGGATCTCATAGATGAAGGAAAGACATTCCCTGCCGATTTTATTGCGGAAGGAGTAGATCAGACACGGGGATGGTTCTATACCTTACATGCCATTGCTACCATGGTATTCGACTCTGTTGCCTACAAAAACGTGGTGTCCAACGGACTTGTGTTGGATAAGGAAGGCAAGAAAATGTCCAAGCGTTTGGGGAATGCGGTAGACCCATTTGAAACCATGGAAGAACATGGGGCGGATGCCACAAGGTGGTATATGATTTCCAATGCCAATCCATGGGACAATCTAAAGTTTGATGTGGAAGGTATTGCGGAGGTTAAACGTAAGTTCTTTGGCACCTTGTACAATACCTATTCCTTTTTTGCACTGTATACCAACATAGATGGCTTTAATTATAGTGAACCCAATATACCGCTGAAAGAAAGACCGGAAATAGACCAGTGGATCTTGTCCGAACTTCATTCACTGATCAAAGTTGTGGACGAGGCCTATGGGGATTACGAACCCACCAGGGCCACCAGGGCCATTTCGGATTATGTGCAGGAGAATTTAAGCAATTGGTATGTTAGGTTAAGCAGAAGACGGTTTTGGAAAGGGGATTACCAGCAGGATAAGATATCTGCTTATCAAACCTTGTATACCTGTTTAAGTACGGTAGCAAAACTCTCTGCCCCGGTAGCGCCATTTTATATGGATAGGTTGTATAAGGATTTAACCGCTACCACCCAGAAAGAGCCTTTTGAAAGTGTGCATCTTGCCCATTTCCCTAAGTATGATAAGGACATGGTAAATAAGGAATTGGAAAGTAAAATGGCCAAGGCACAGATCATTTCCTCTTTGGTATTGTCTATTCGTCAAAAGGAGAAGATTAAAGTAAGACAGCCTTTGCAGAAGATAATGATACCAGTTCTGGACGATAGACAACGTTCAGAGATAGAAGCGGTGGCTGAACTGATCAAATCTGAAGTGAATGTAAAGGAAAAAGAGTTGTTGGACGATGATTCCGGTAATTTGGTTAAACAAATAA
>CAXAVP010000155.1:0-10553 GCA_963972175.1 uncultured Arenibacter sp. | reverse complement strand
AACCAATTTAATAGTAGTCTTATTTTTACCGTCACCAATTTCCTCCCTTGAATATAGTCCGCCATAACCTGCCCCCTGAAACCATGTTAAGCTCCAAAGCCAGTCAAATTTACCCTTCAACCCTGCCTCCAAAGTAATGGGCTGGGGATTGGAAAATTTTGTTCCTTCTTCATTTGAGAAGGCTACATGGGGTATTCCCCCCAACAAGGCCTTGCCTTTATAAATAGACCCTCCCATGGTGACCATTATTAGCCCCTTGGGCGTAACCGATAATTTGGGATCCCTTAGATCGAATCCGTTCAGGGCAATTTGATCCACTTCTTTCCAGTCCCTACCATCTTTGGAGGTTATTATTTTAATGACACCATCCTTACCATGTACATGCTTTTCCCCAGCGCGAAAGGCACAGTAAAATTTACCCTTAAACTTAATAAGGGAGGTAAATGCGTTATAATTTTGGTCCGAATAGATTTTGGACACCTTAATATCCGTGGTGGTAGTCTGGGCGCTTGCATAGGTACAAAACAGCATCAATAGAAAGAGCTGAAATACGGCAAGCACAATTTTATGGTTTTTCATTATTTGGTTTGGTTATGGTTTGCGGTCATGGTAGCCCTAAAGGTACTTTTGGTTCAGGGCCTATATCCAAATTAAAAACAACTGGGACAGATTTTTGATATCTCCTTACACACCTCCTTTATATCCCGCCAAAAAAACAACTACTTCCCCTATTGTAACGGACGCCAATACTACACACTTTTATGTCAAAATCTGTTGTCTAAAGTTAAACTAATTTCACAAACAGAAAAACTAATCTTTGTATACCTCCTTCCATTATATTTTAGATTATATAAAATTAATGCCGAAATCTATAGAACTACTTAATCCACATTGGGCATTCCTAATTCAAAATCAGAAAAGCGCAATTCGCTAGAGATATAGCCAAAAATCTTAATTCGATTTATTTCTCTTAAAGTGTTCAAGGATGTCTTTACTTTACAATGTAAGGATACAAAAAATATAACTCTTAAAGATGTACCAGGACATAACCTAACATTAAAGTAAATTGTTCTTATAGGTGTTTCACCCTAGATTCATATTTTTTATACAAGGCATCATTATCTGCCTCATCTATATTCTGACTTTGGAAAACTGAAACCTCTATCCCCTGCTCAAGACATTTTTTTATGGCTTCTGTTGATATGATATTAACGATTACCATACCCAGTACCGAAGAAGCCGGACCAATCAATAGCTTATTGACCTCAATTATCCCATCACCGGATGGCACGCAGTTGTCTATAACCAAATCTGCTATCTCAAACAATTTCTTGCCGCTTTCATGTCTGGATGCATATTTTTTTGATTGTTCAAGGGATGTGATGGCTATAGTTTTTACACCTTCTTTTTTGGCCTTCATGGCCATTTCCAATGGCATGGCATTCCTTCCTGAGTTAGAAACCACGATCAATACATCCGAGGGCGCAAACTCATATTTGTTCCATAGTACTTCCGCAAGCCCGTTTAGCTGTTCCATTTCTGCCGAACGCCTGGCACCACCGGCCATGAGCACCATATCATCCATGATGGCATTAACATTGGCAGGATTGGCGGCCCGCCCAAATAATTCCATTCCTATCATTTGGGAATGGCCGGTACCCATGGTGTGAATTATACCGTCGTTTTTAATGACCTCAGCCAGCATCTCCGATGCCCTTAACAATTGATCCTCCTGATCTGCGGCCATCTTATTGATCAACAACTTTATTTTATCCAGATATTCAAACATAGAAACTTTTACATTTAGTTAATGACGGAAACCATACGTATTACTATATGCATCTGCTAGCACATCTACCAACAATGCCAACCAATGTTTCCAAAATCCAATATAAAGAATAAAATCATAGCCCCGTAAAGATATAAAACCTCATGAGCACATTGTTGAGCAATAATTTATAACTGAAAAAATGGTATTAAAACCAAATGCTGCCTTCTACAAGCAACTTAACCGAAGGCCGGGGTTTGGAACCTCCCCAAGGTAGTTGGATCGAACCCCCCAAGGTAGTTGGATCGAACCCCCCAAGGTAGTTGGATCGAACCCCATACCCCGCCAAAAGGCGGGGTTCGTTCGACCATCGTATTTCAATGCGCCTACGGCTTTTGAAATACAGGTCTCACGAACTAAAAAAAAGGACCTATCAATTGATAGGCCCCAGATCATAAGAATTCTAAAAGAATATATTATATAACTTTCACGTTTACGGCATTTAATCCTTTTTTTCCTTCTTTAAGTTCAAATTCAACCTCATCGCCTTCACGAATTTCGTCAATTAAACCAGAGATGTGCACAAAATGTTCTTTCTCCGAACCTTCTTCGATGATGAATCCAAATCCTTTGGCATCGTTGAAAAATTTTACTGTTCCTTTACCCATTACTAAAATTTAAATTAATGATTACAAATCAAATATAACCCCAAAAGTTTGAAACACAATCGTTTAAAGACAACATTTTTTTCCGGTCCAATAATACCGTCCTCATAATCATTTTATTTTCATTTTAGAAATAAC
This sequence comes from uncultured Arenibacter sp., assembly GCA_963972175.1. GTDB lineage: Bacteria > Bacteroidota > Bacteroidia > Flavobacteriales > Flavobacteriaceae > Arenibacter. The sequence continues at coordinate 7,982 of CAXAVP010000155.1, read as the reverse complement.
AAACTCCACGCGCCTATTTTGGGCCCTGCCCGTTGCTTCCTTATTGTTGGCAATGGGCAACATATCTGCGTAGCCGTTGTATAGTACCCTATCTTTTGGCATTCCCATTTTTATGAGTTGGTCTGCTACGGCCTTGGCCCTTTTTACGGAAAGATTTTTATTATATTCGGTTGTTCCCAAGCCATCCGTATAGCCATTTATCTCAATCTTTAAATTACTATCCAATTCTAAGTATTTATAGACACGAGCTATCTCCCTCAACCCTTTGTTGTCTATATAAAATTCGTCAAATTTAAAGAGCACATTCTCAAAAACGTGGGTTTCGTTCAAAGAAAAGGTTTGGGCTCCTTCCCCAACATATACCATATCCAAAAAATAGTAGGCTCCCTTAACCTTTCTCTCCTTAACCAATTTTTGTCGTCTGGTAGCCGCATTATTCTTAAAATTGCCTATGGTTATAAATTGTTCACCTCCTTTGGCTATAAAGGTGGTTGAAATCTTGACCCAAGCCTCTTCATTGGTTCTAAACTTATCCCCTTCCATGGGGATGAAAGTAAACACATTTTCCTTCACCTTGGAAAGCTGATATTTGGTAAGTGCCCTTTTTATTTTTAAGCTTAAAGGTTTTGCCGAAAGCAACACATCAAAATCCCGTATGGCATAGTCCGAATTCTCTGCCAGGCTTATGTAAAATGACAGGGTATAGTTGAGGTCCTTTTCCAATGGCCATTTAAGCTCGCCCTGAACGTATTCCCTATAATCAGCAGGGGCGTACATATAAAACCCCACATAGCCATTGCCAAATTTTGAGCCCTGATTTCCCATAAAATTCTGAGGCGCGCCCATGGAAAGGCTACAAGTATTAAAATAATCTGTAGTACCCTTGGTGGGAGCTGACCAATAGGTAAGGTCTTCCCCAAAATTCCCCAACCGAACGGGACATTCCAAAAAAGACTCAAAACTAGGGTTTTCCACCAGGTTTTGGGATACACTTATCATGGTGCTGCCCAAAAAGGTAAAATATAATATATGCCTAATGGTATGCATTGAAACCTTTTAAAGGATTTTAAACCCCTAAAATACAGAATTCTACCCATAGTGATAATGTGACCAAGCTGCAATACCAAAGTAGATACAGAACACTTATTAGCGTTCTATGAAGCGCACTACCGTACAATAAAGCTTATCTAAATAGCGTCCGACCCTATGCTGCCCCTTCCGTTCCTTGGATGGCCCATTTGGAATACCATGTTACCTTTGGTTATACAAACCCCTTACAGGTCAAATTTATAGGTAGCTCCGGCCAAAACCTGAAAGCCCTGTACCCTATAATTATTCCATCTCATATAGTTCTGGTTGGCTATATTATTGAATCTTGCAAAAATGGATAGCTGATCGTTAAATCGGTAACCAATATGTGCATTGGCATCAAAATAACTCTTTAAGGTCACTGGGGTCATTGTAAAATCTTCTGGTAAGGTTCCCGGTGAAGCAACGGTATACAGGTCTTCACGTTCGCCTACATAAAAAAGATTAGCCCCCATAAACCATTGCTCCCCAATTTGATAATCCAAGAAGGTAGAAGCTGTAAGTCCCGGCAAATTCCAAGCAGGGTTGTCGGTTTCCGTGTCGTAATCGTATACCTCGGCATTGACCCCCAAACTAAAATTGCGGTTAATATCTATATTGATTTCCCCAAAAACACCTAAGGTTTTTACGTCATCGTAAAAAACCTGAAAACTATTGCCGTAGTAATATCCTTTTTCATCATCTCTTGTGGTGTTTTCCGGATTAAGCATAAAGAGTGGTTTTCTATTCTCGGCCTTATAAGATCCTTTTACATTATAGCTCAGATTAGGCAGCAATTGCCCTTTTAATCCAATATAACCATCGTATTGCTGATCTGTAGGCTGAAGATCCAAAGTGGGTGACACGTACGGATTCTCCTCTACAAAACCGTAGAAAGAATTTTGTTTCAACTCCCCTTCAATTCCCCCGTAGGCAATAGCTACCTCGTCTAACAAACGATAGGATGCGGTAACCTTGGGGTAAATATAGAAGTTGCCCTCACTATTCTCTAGATCCATGCCATAGACCAAATTCACCCCTAGATTAAGGGTTAGATTATCCCTCAATATATTTATATTGGGGTTTATTCCAGCCTGTAATTGGGCATAGTCTATCCCTGGCAAATTGGATTCATTGCTCACCCCGCTGTTTTTAAACTGCCCCCCAAGATAATCTACCTTGGTTTTTACCGTTAACATCTCATCGGACAAGGGAACCTCAAAAGTAGGTTCCAACACTGCCCTGTTCTCTCCAGATTTAGTTGCATCCCAGAATCGTCTAAACAATAGATTCGCTCCTTTAAAAAAAGAATCCTCCAGATTTATAAAAGCACCAGCATAGGCGTTAAAATAATTCTGTTTTTCATCTATACCGTTTACCACTTCCTCTGTGTAGTATCCGTTTGGAATCCCGTACCAATTATACAATTGATGCTGCCCGCCTATATGGGCGCCCCAACTTAGATCCCTATCCTTTTTAGAGTAATTGGCCTCCAATTTTGTGTTGTAAAATACGTTGCCCAAGGCAGTCCCGTCTATTTCACCTCTGGAGGAATGATGATTGAGGCTTATATCCAGTCGCTCGTCCCTATTAATAGCATTACTGGTATAAAAATCTACCAGGGCATTGTTGTAGTTGCCCAAACCAACCGATGCATAGGTATTGTACAACTTTGCAGGAGGTGTTTTTTCTACTCCTGAAGCCTTCCCCTTTGCCGGGATAAATGTGGAGGCTACGGGGACAGAAAATATATTGTAGGTTATAGGCTTTTTTTGCAACACTATGGAATCATTAAGGCTAGGAAGTGACTTCACCTTAAAAGCATCCGATATAGTAGGGCTATACGCCTTAACTACTGTGACGGTTTCCGTACCAATATCTTTTTTATCGTCCTGTGCCATTGTGGTTTGTACAAAACCAACAAAAGCGAATATGAATACTGTGATGTACTTGTGCATATAATGTTCTTTTTGCAAGGTATTTTTAATTTCCTTCTGGATTAATAGAGGAATTGCTCTGAGCTTCTTTTGCCTTTATTGTGGCCGATTCCTTTTTGGCCTGTTCAACTATATCTGGATAATCGCCAAAATTGGCTATTACACTATCCAAGATATAGGTGGCCTGAAAAGCATCTCCCAAGGCATAAAAGTTCTTGGCCATTATAATAAGGCCCTTGGCACTCCATTCCTTGTACCCGGCATAATCCTTGGCCAGTTTTTGGACCGAAGCGTTGGAAGCCTCATAATTATTTGCCCTGTTCTTAAAATAGGCATCGTAATAAAGGGCTTCTGCCGCCAATTCACCTGTGGCAATTTTTAAAACTTCGGCATAGGCCTTCTCTGCCCTACTTTCATCATTTGTTTTAATGGCCGATCTGGCAATCATAATATGGGCGTCACTCTTTATACGGTTGTCTATCTTTGGTGAAGACAGCACCTTGCCTGCATATTCAATGGTCCTGGCGTAATTGGACTGTTCATAATACCCCTTCATAAGGTTAGATTGTGCAAAGGTGATATTCTGTTGAATTTCCGCTTTGGACTCCAACTCTTCCAAATAGGGAATGGCCGCTACGTAATTGTTTTTACCGACATAAATTTCACATACCCTTGTAAGGGCCTGTTCGGAATATTCATTATTCCCTTTGGCTGCCACATTTTTAAAATAGGGCAACGCCTTATCCTTCTGGTCTTTGGCAAAATACAGCTGCGCCAAATTGAAGTTGGCCTTTAAGGCATTCATCCCGTTGGGGAATTCTTTCAAATAACGTTCATACCCCCTTATGGCGGCCTCGGAATTACCTTCAATATATTGTTTATCGGCCGATTCGTAGGTGGCGTTATCCAGTTCGGTATCAGTGACCTCCACAAAATCCAATCCTTTTACCCACTGTGCATACTCATTGACCCTTCCAAGATCCACATATATTAGTTTGGCCGTGGTAACGGCCTGCATAGCCTCCTGTGAGTTGGGATGGTCCCTCACCACAGTCTTAAATTTGGCCAAGGCCTGCTCGTTCCTATTGGCATTGTAATGTACCAGCCCTTGACGCATCATGGCTTGGGGCACTAGGGAACTACCTCTGAAGTTTTGGATCAATTGATCATACAACTGCAATCCCCGTTCCGTATTGTTCGCTCTCACATAGGAATTGGCCAGTTCAAACAAGGCATCATCCTTAAGGGTAGAGTTTGGATAGCTGGACACAAAATTGGAAAGCTCCTCTATCTTAGTGGCACTGCGGTCTACAAAACCGTAGCACAAAGCCTTTTGATAGGCGGCATAATCGCTATCGGGGCTTTTACGCGCTATAGCCTTGTTATAGGTCTCCATAGCTGGCCAATATTTTCTGCTTACAAAATAACTATCCCCCAAACGTAAGTAGGCATCATCCAATTTTACGGCATCGCTGCTCCCGCTTTCCAAATAATTATTAAAGGAAGCTATGGCATTGGGATAGTCTTTTAATTTAAAATAAGCATAGGCCAGGTTGTAATACAATTCCTTGAATTCTGTGGTAGCCCTGGCTCTGGGATTTTCTTTAAACTGAAGATAACCGGCTACTGCCTCGTCAAAATGGTTCAGGGCATAATCTGCCTCTGCCTTCCAATATCTGGCTCTTGCCTCAAAAAAAGTATCCTCGGCACTGTTCAAGGATTTTTGAAAAACATTGGAAGCTTCCTCATAATTTGTCTCCAAGAACAATTCCACTCCTCTGTAAAACGCTACCTTTTGGTAGGTGGCCTTAGTGGCAAAATTCTTATTGCTCTCCAAAAGCGTCATGGCCCCGGCAAAATTCTTGGAAGTAATATAGGAATCCACCAATAGATTCTGAATCTCCTCCGTATGGGCGTCGTTGGGATATCGTTCCAAATAGTTCGTCATCACCTGTGGCACCGGTTCGTAGGCATTACCTATTTCATAACTTAGTCGTGCATAGTTTAGGTAGGCATCTTTTTGAATTTCCGTATTAAAATCCATTTGGGATGCGTTTCTAAAGGCATTTAAGGCCTCCTGTTTTTTGTCCAATTTAAGGTAACACTCCGCTAAATGATAATAGGCATTTTGGGAAACACTGTTATTCCCGTCTATTATTTTATTAAACTGTTGTACACCATTCGCATAATCGCCCTGCTTATAATAGGAATAGCCCAGTAGATAATAATCCGTATTGCTCCATTTTCCCCTTTTACCCTTGTATTCCTTTAGATAGGGAATGGCATTGGCATATTGTTTTAGATTGAAATAGCTTTCACCAATAATTTTATTGAGTTCTGATATTTCATAACGATCGGACTTGGGCAGTTGTTTTTTGGCCAGTGCTATGGCTTCTTCAAACTTCCCAAGTTTAAAATTCATATCTGCCTGATAGTAGGACAACTTTTCCTCCAACAACTCTTGATCGGCAATTTGATCAAAACGCTGATTGGCCTGGGCATAATCGTCTTGCTGGTAGGCAATATACCCCAGATAATACTTGGCCTGGGATCCATAGGTTGTAGAAGTGGTGACCTGGTTAAGGTATCGCTCAGCCTCCTTGGGCTTGTTGGAAGAGAATAGGGCGTACCCATTATTAAAATTAAAACGCTCCTTATCCTTTCTGGACATAGAAGTTTGGTCTACCTTTTTATACCATTTTAAGGCATAGGGGTATTTACCGGTTTCAAAATAGTAATCGGCCACATCCAAATAGGCCGAATTGCGTTTTGTGGAGGTAGGATAGTGCTCCACAAAATCCTCCATCATCCTATCTGCCCCCAACTGATTTAGGCGAATGGCCGCATTGGCAGCGTAATAAGCACTATTGGCCTGGGTCTCTACATCCCTAGTGTTGTTTTTAACTTTCTCAAAGATTGTTTGGGCTGCTTGGTACTGCTTATTATTATACAAGGCCAAAGCTTCCTGATAGTCCTTTTGGTCATGCGTATAAATCTTGGTTTCCTGAGCCGATACAAAAAATACGGACCCAACAAAACACAGTAATACAGCGGTTTTTTTTCTTAGCATAATGTTCTCTAACAGTTAAGAATTACCGTAATTAAATTATATAACGATAAATATTGTCCTCAAGTATATGATAAAGAAAAAGATTTTTTAACAAGATTTGGTTTAATTCAACAGGAACTTATTACATTTATATCAACATTAAGAACTATGAGCGAAAGCATATTGCAGCTAAAGGATGTAGCCGTATTTCAGGGAGAAAACTTGGTATTGAACGATATAAGCCTAGAGATTAAAAAAGGTGAATTTGTTTACTTGATCGGAAAGACCGGTAGCGGAAAAAGTAGTTTTATGAAGACCCTCTACGGGGATCTTCCCTTAAAGCAAGGAACCGGACACATTGTAGATTTTGACCTAAAAACATTAAAAGAACACCAAATCCCATATTTAAGAAGAAAACTGGGGGTGGTTTTTCAGGATTTTAAACTATTGCCCGATCGCAATATCAACAACAATCTCATTTTTGTACTAAAGGCCACAGGATGGAAAGATCAGAGTAAAATGAACGCCAAGATCGAGGATGTGCTGGAAAAGGTAGGCATGAAAACCAAGGGCTTTAAATTTCCCCATGAACTTTCGGGTGGGGAACAACAACGTATTGCTATTGCCCGTGCCCTACTAAACGACCCGGATTTAATTTTGGCCGATGAACCTACCGGCAACTTGGACCCACAGACCAGTGTGGAAGTTATGAAAGTACTTCAGGACATCAACAAAACGGGCAGGACCATTCTCATGGCCACCCATGACTATGCCCTTATCCTAAAATACCCTTCCAAAACCCTAAAATGCGACGGCAACAAGGTATTTGAAGTCATACAACGGGCTATCTAAAAGCTCAAAAACAGATAGACCAGATAATAAAAATTGTCTGGCAAAACTATTGTTCCCCAATTAACCGTTGGCCCTATCTAAAATAAAAGACCCTAAAAATCGTATAAAAAATATGAATTTTTAGGGCCTTGTTTTATTTAATAAATCCTATCTAAAAAACATACTATTTAGACTTGTCCTTAGCTTTAAGTACCACCGACTTGGAGCCCGTCAAAGGTTTAACATTATTCTCCCCATTATCTGTATAGCTGGCAGTTATCACCATTACAGTATTCCCCTTGGGAGGATTGGGATTAATACTTCCAGTGGCCGGTAAGGATTTCTTTTTTACCCCGGTATCGGCCAAGGACAGAATATAAGCTGAAATTTGCCTAGCCTCATCTTTGGTCAAATTGGGATGTGCAGGCATGGTAACTTCACCCCAAACGCCACTACCCCCAGAAATTATCTTGTTTTGAAGATAACTCATGGCCTTTTTATCATTCTTATACTTTTCGGCAACATCCTTATACATTGGCCCTACCGATTTTTCCTTTTCCTTGTGACAGGTTTTACAATCCAAAGCCATTGTCAGGGCCTTACCGGTTACGGCAGCGGACACTTCCTGATGCCCCAATGACATGGAAGCCTCGTCCAAACTTTCTAAATAATCTACCGAAACAAATATATTGTTCCCATCAATATCCGAAGTATCTGGGTCAGTGACCGATACCGAGTATTTTACCGGTACCCCGGGCACGAACAACTTTTCATCCCCACCACTGATCTCAATAGACAGCTGTGGCCTAGAGTTCCCTACTACCAGGTTCACTGCCTCACTTTTTGCCGAAGCTTCTTTGTCATCTACAACCGATACGGAAACAAAATAATCCCCAGGCTCCTTATAGGTATAGGCAATTTCCGGCGATGCAGTCTCTTTGGTCTCCCCATTCCCTAAATCCCACACATAGCGCATAGCATCCTGTTCGCGATCTTTTGCCAAGACCTGTGCCTTGACCGTAAGGGGCAAAGGACCGGAAGTCTTATCTACCACAATCTCCTCAATAAGCGGAGGTCTGTTGCCCCCATTATATTCA